>JAKLDZ010000091.1 GCA_022703255.1 Myxococcota bacterium
CAGGTTGAACCAGTGCAGGAACCGCATCCCGAAGCGGTGGCGCGGAAGCTCGTCGGGGAGCTTCGAAGCGATCGCCGTGGGCGCTGCGTCATGCCCATGGTCGGCCTCTCGCTCTCCTTGCGCGGTCGCCCGCCGCGCGCGCAGGTTCATCATCGCCCCGCCGAGCACCGCCAGCAGCCCCACGCCGGGCACACCGAACTGCGCCAGAGGCCGCGTCACGCCCTTCAGATCCGCGTGAGCTCCGCCGAACGCGTCGGCTTCAACGCACCGTTCGCGATCAACACCTCCCGGTCCGCCGCCGGCGCGTAATACACGTTCGGCCCCACGTCGATCTCGGCGGTCTTCAACGGCTTCGCCGCCCGCTCGCGGATCCAGCGCGACACCTCGCTGTCGGGGTCCGCGACGTCGCCGAAGTGACGGCACTCCGCCAGACAGGTCTGCACGCACGCGGGCTGCTCTCCTCGCGCGACGTAGGGCGCGCACAGGTTGCACTTCTCGACGATCTTCTTCTCCGGGTCCGGATGCCTCGCGCCGTAGGGACACATCGGCACGCAGTTTCCGCAGCCGATGCACACCTGCGGATCCACCACCACGATCCCGTCCGGGCGAGCGTAGGTGGCCCCGGTCGGACACTCCGCCGTGCAAGGGTCCTCGCTGCACTGCATGCACAACCCCGGATAGAACGTCACCCCGAGGTCCTCGCCCCGCTTGCCGTGCTCGTAGCTCCTGACCCAGTCCCGAGCAGCCCCGGGACCGCTGTCCCAGCGCTCCTTGCACGCCGACACGCACGCAAGACACCCCACGCAACGGTCGAGCTCGATCATCATTCCAGGGCGCCGCATCACCGTCGCTCCTGTCGCTGGGCAGCCCGCACACGCACCGTCTGTGTTCGCATGCCGGTCGTGCCGCCGATGGGATCGAGGGCATAGTCCCGGACCAGATCCGAGTCACTCGCGCCCTGACCGTTCGCTCGCGAGAGCCCCTTCGAGCGGTGCCCGAACCCGTGCACCATGTACACGCACTCCGGCGCAATCCGCTCGGTGACCAGCAGCGACACCGGACCCGTCGCATCCCCCTTGTCGTTGGTGACCATCACGCTCACGCCGTGCTCGAGGCCCAGCTTCGAAGCGGCTGCCGGGTGCATCCAGACGACGTTCGTGGAGTCGAGGTCGTGCAGGATCGGGTTGTTCTGCGTGCGCCCGAAGCTGTGCAGCGGGCTGCGTCCGTACAGCAGGCGGAACGCCCCCGCCGGGGGTTCGGGAATCGGCGTGTGCGTGGGCAACGGAGAGAACCCCTTGTCCGCAAGCTGCTGGCTGAACAGCTCGACCTTGCCCGTAGGGGTGTGCCAGTGGAAGTCCTCGTCCGGCCGCAGATACGCGGGTTGCGTCGGCTCGAGCTGGTGCACGCCCTTCTTCTTCAGCTCCGCCAGCGTCACCCCGCTCCCCTCCAGCCTCGCCGAGAGGTACTCCTCGAAAGTCTCGAACGCGAACTGATCCCCGACCCCGAGCTCCTGGGAAAGCTCCTTGGCAATCCGCCACGCAGGCCGCGTGTCGTGGGGTGAGGTCACGACCGGCTGCCGGATTCCAATGTACGGCTTCTTCCCCGCACCCAACTGCAGATCGTCATAGCGCTCCAGATACGTGTCCTCGGGCAGCACCACGTCCGCCCACTGCACGATCTCCGTCGGCATCACGTCGCACACGACCAGCATGTCGAGGTTGCGAATCGCCTCGATCGTCTCCCCGACGTTCGGCATCGATTGAATGAGGTTGGTTCCGTGCACGAACCATCCCTTCACCGGATAGGGCTTGCCCGTCCGCGTCGCCTCCCGAATCCCCGTCGTGGTCACCTCCGGCGCAAAGGGGTACTTGCCCGCCGCCTCGTCCACGCTCTTCGGCAGATCGGGGAAGTCCGGGCCGGGGAACTCCTTGACCGTGGGCGACGACGGCCGGAAGATCCCTCCCGGAGCCCAGAATGCGCCGAGCAGGGCCGTCAGGATCGCCTGCGCTCGCCCTCGCTGGATATCGGGCTCGCCGTACCAGGTGACGTGCCTGCCCGGGTGAATCAACACCGCGGGCATTGCCTTGCGCATGAGATCAAAGGCCCGGAGAATGTCGGCGGCGGGGACCCCCGCCTGGGCTGCGGCCCACTCGGGAGTGAACGGCTGCACGTGCCGCTCGAGCTTCTCGAACCCCACCGTGTGCTTGTCCACGAAGGCCGCGTTCCAGGCCTTCTCACGAAGAAGCAGGTGAATCCACGCGAGCAGCACCGCGGTGTCGCTGCCCGGTCGCACCGGCAGCCAGACATCCGCACGCGAGGCCACCGTGCTCATGCGCGGATCGAGGACCACCAGGCTCGCGCCGCGACGACGCGCGCGCACGAGCTCCTGGACCTGGCTGTTGTGCGCGTTCTCCCCGAGATGGGAACCGAAGAGCACCATGCAGCGGGTCTCGTCCAGGTCGAGCGGCTCCGGGCTCGTGAGCTTCTCCCCGAAGGTCAGCTTGTAGGCGACATCGCGCGACCCCTTGCACTGCGCATACGAAGGCGCGGCGTAGTTCGGACTCCCGAAGGCCACCAGCATCCTGCGTATCAGGGGCCCGCCGCGACCGTGGTACAGCAACGCCAACGCCTGGGCTCCGTGCTCCGCCTTGATGCGCTGAAAGCCCTGCGCGATCGTCCGGTACGCCGTCTTCCACCCCACCCGCTCGAATCGTCCCTCGCCTCGCGCTCCCACGCGAACCATCGGGTACTTCAGCCGATCCCGATCGATCACCGACGCAGCCCCGGCATTCCCTCGCCCGCACAAGCGCCCCTGCGCATTCGGGTAGTCCGGGTGCCCGCGCAGCGACAGGATTCGATTCCCCTTCACCTCCGCCAGCAAACCGCAGTTCCAGAAGCACAGCTCGCAGTAGCTCGGCACCACGCGATCCGCCACAACCGCTTCCGGCGATCGCAACAGCGAGAAAGCTTGCGCCTCGGAGGAGGAGGTGAGGGTCGCGCCCGCCGCAGCAGTCGCGGCTACGCCTCCGAGCCAACCGCGTCGGGAGAGGTTCGGGGTGTCCGGCATGGCGGGTCGCGCAGCAGCAACCCTCGTGCCCACGGTCCTTCCCCCGCGAATAACGGACCTCCCACTGCACCCTGACCTCGTGTCGTCGCGCTCCCGGTCGCACCTGCCCCCAAGCCTGCGGCCTGCGTCGGCATCCCGCAAAGCGACTCGACCGATGCGGCCTGGAGGTTCGAGACGTTCCTTCGGCGTCAACTGGAACACTGTTCCACCCACGGAACATGGCGAGACGTTTTGTGGAACAATCTGGTCCAAGGAGGCGGGCATCTTCGAGGCGCAGGGCCCGGTCTGGTTCTTGCCGTGGCGCCGACGCGGTGAAGGCGTGCGTGGCAGTTGCCCTGTTCGATGATGAGGTCTCCCCTCGATTCTGTCAGGCGAGGAGCGCTGCGGTGTACCGATGGGACGGCGCCACCGCACACCTGATCGGCTACGTGGAGCTCGACACCGCGCCCTATCCCGATCGCCTGCAGTTGCTGGCCGCCCGCGGCGCCGAATTCCTTGTCTGCGGTGCATTCCCCGTCGAGCAGCGCGACACGGCCGAGGCCCTCGGAATGCGCATCGTGTGCGGAGTCTCAGGCCCTGTCCGCGCCATCCTGGAGAGGCTCGCTTCCGTGCTCGCCGGCCAGGCTTCGCACTGCCGGCTCGTCCGCTGAACCTCGAACGGCGCCCCTGCGCTCAACCGCGTATCCCGCTCGCCCGCATCTTGCGCCAGAGCGTGTTGCGCGCGATTCCGAGGGAGCGGGCCGCAGCCGTCCGGTTCCAGTTGTGTCGCTCCAGCGCGCGCAGAATCCCATCGCGCTCGGCCCCCGCAGCAGCCGATCCCAGCGTGTCGGGCGCTGCGTCCGCCGCGGCGTGTCGCATCGACTCCCGGGACTCGACGCGGCGGCCCTCCTCGACCCACCATTCCTTCGGCAGGTGCTCGACCTCGATCCGCGCGCCGCGGCACAGCACGAACGCTCGGTGCAGCGCGTTCTCCAGCTCCCGGATGTTCCCCGGATACGAATACCGCTGCAGGATCTCGAGGGCTTCCGGGCTGACCTCGCCGATGCTCTTGCCCGTGCGTGACGACAGCTTCGTGAGGAAGTGGTGAACGAGCAGCGGGATGTCCTCCCTGCGATCCCTGAGCGACGGCAAGAGGATCGGCACGACGCGCAGGCGGTAGTACAGGTCCTCGCGGAACCTGCCGTCGGCAACCAGCGCACGCAGATCCTTGTTCGTCGCAGCCACCAGCCGCACATCCACCGCCACGGTCCGCGTCGACCCGAGCGGCTGGATCTCTCCCTCCTGCAGCACGCGCAACAGCTTGGCTTGGAACGCCGGCGATACGTCGCCGATCTCGTCGAGGAAAATCGTCCCGTGATCCGCCAGCGCAAACCGCCCTGGCTTGTCACGCCGCGCGTCGGTGAACGCCCCCTTCTCGAACCCGAACAGCTCGGACTCCAGCAGGCTGTCCGGGAGCGCAGCGCAGTTCACCTTCACGAACGCCTTGTCCCGTCGCGTGCTCAGCTCGTGCACCGCCTGCGCTACCAGCTCCTTGCCCGTACCGCTCGGCCCCTCGATCAGCACCGGCGCGTCCGACTGCGCGATCTCCGGCAACGTCGAGAACACCTCGCGCATCGCTGCGCTCGCACCCACCAGGTTCCGGAATCGATTCTTCCCCAACAGCTCCTGGCGCAACGCCTCCGTCTCCGATGCGTCGCGGATGATCTCCACGCCGCCCAGCATCCGATCCCCTTCCCGCAGCACCGCCGTCGATACCTCGATGGGCACCTTCTTCATCGTCGCGTCGAGCAGATCGATCGGCAGACGGTGCAGCGGCCGCCCCGCCTCGAACGTCCGCTTCAACGCACAACCCGTCTGGCAAATGCTCGTGCGAAGCACCTCGTAGCACTTGCGGCCGATCGCCTGCTCCTTCGGAATCCCCGTGATCCGCTCCGCCGATGCGTTGAAGCTCGTGATGCGAAACTCCGCGTCCGTCGTCACCACCCCGTCGTGGATGCTGTCCAGGATCAACGTGTTGAGCTGACAGTTCGACAGCGCCCCGTCGCGGGGCTGCGTCGCGTCGGGACTCTCGGGACTGGGACGGGGTCTTCTCATGGGGGAAGGACGCCTCGGACTGGAAGAAGCCTAGCCGTCGCGTCGGCGATCCGCAATCGACCGACGTCGGCGCGCCGGAGCCGCATCCCCTCGGGCGGCGCACCCGCTCACCCGTGGACCGCCTCGCCGAACCTCCGCATCCACGCGTCCTCCTCCGCACTCAAAGCCCCCTTCGTTACCCCCTCGAGGTTCTCCAGGAGCTGCTCCTTGCTCGCCGGCCCGGTCAACGCGACATCCACGTGGGGACTCGACAAGCAGAACCGATAGCAGTCGCCCGGCGTCATCACCGGACCATCCCACCCCTTGGGTCGCTTCAGCAGCTTGCGCCAGGACGTCGCGGTGTACGACACCACGTCGGGCCGCCTCTTCGCGAGGTGCGGGAAGATGTCTCGCTCCGCCCCCGGATGCGCCGCGTTGTAGCGGATCATGAACAGGTCCAGAGGCGAGTCCTCGGCCAGCTTCCCCGCCCGCACCCGGTTGTGGATCGACACCCCGATCGACCGCACCTTCCCTTCCCGCTTGAGCGCCTCCAGCTCGCCAAGCGTCCCACCCGTCAGCGCCGATCCCACCCCCAACCAGCACAACTGGAACACGTCGAGGTAGTCCGTACCGAGCATCCGAAGGTGCTTCTCCGCCGCGCTGCGCACGCTGCCGCCGAAGTAGCCGGTCATCGGACCGGTGGCCACCACGTAGCGCTCGCGCTCACGCGCCAGCTCCGCCTTGAGCAACGGCGTCACCTGCCCCGTCCTGAATGGCGTCCAGAAAAAGTAGTTCATCCCGGCGTCGAGCGCCGCCCGAAACCCCCGCGCGTCGATGCCGTAGTTGCACGCAAGCCCCAACCGGTGAACCCGCTTGCCCACGTGCCGAAGCTGCCGCGAGAGGAACTCTCCGCTCGATGTTTCCATGACGCTCGATGCTACTCGAACTGCGGCTCCGACGCTTGCCCTCGCTGCCGATCGCAGCGGCTGCCGCACAGCCCGAGCAGGCGCCACGGCGCCTTGCACCCCGGCGCTTGGGCGTGCGACCCTCGCAGCCCATGACGCTTCGCAACGCGCTCGCAACCACGCTCGCCGGGGCCTCCCTGGTGGCTTGCTCTCTGCTGGCTTCGTGCTCTTCGGAGGACACCACCCCGGTCCCGTCAGACGCTTCGACCGAGCCGGACGCAGGAGAGTCCGACACCGCATCTCCCGAAGACTCGTCGATGGGCTCGGAAGCCTCGACCCTTCCGGAGGCCTCCGGCGATTCGGACGAGGTCGCGTGCGTCCCTGCCTCGACGACCCCGGGGATCGGGCCTTCGGGATACGCGCTCGACGGCTGGATGTGGACGCGTGGTGGGGTGCTGTTCCAGGACGACACGGCGGCGGAGCTGGACGGCTATCTTTCGCCGGCAGCGGTCGTCGCCGGAGGACGCATCCATCTGTGGTTCGCCAGGAAGAAAGGCGTGCAGCATCGCATCCATCACGCGTCGAGCGATGGCGCGGGATTCGATTCCGTGCAGGAAACCACTGGCCTGCAGGGAGAAGACATCATCGCATACCCGAGCGTGGTACACGACGGCTCGCGCTTCCTGATGTGGTACGGCTCGGGGACGATCGATCTGGCGGAGAGCCAGGATGGTGTCGCGTGGACCATGATCGCGAGCTCCGTTCTCAAGACCGGAGAGCAGGGCGCCTTCGACTCCATGACGGTGCTCTATCCGTCGGTATTCCACGACGGGACGCAGTACGTCATGTACTACACGGGATTCGACGGAGCGGGCTTCGCGATCGGTCGCGCGGTGTCTCCGGACGGCACGGCGTTCACGCGCACGAGCACGGAGCCGGTGCTCGACGTGCGCAAGGACGCGTTCGACAATCACGCGGTGGCGCAGCCGTGCGCGGTTCGCAACGGAGCGGAGACGCTGGTATGGTACGGCGGCTACGACACGCTCGTGGCGAATCCCGGTCCGTATCGCATCGGGCTCGCATCGACCCAGGACGGAGTCGGATTCAAACGTGTCGGGCTCACGCTGGACCTGGAGCCCTCGGGCGTCGAGGCGTACAGCACACGCGACCCCGCGGTCGTGCGTTGGCAGGGCCGCTGGTGGATGGCGTACGTGGGAATGGGCGACGACCGTCGCTACCGGATCATGAGCGCGACGTCGGAGACCTGCGCTCCTTAGGATCCCAGCGGGAGAGTGGACGAGCCGCGCGCGTCTGCTCCGCAGGAGCGGCGGAACCGCGGGTGTGATCGCGGCGCGATCGAGCAGCGAGCGCTCGGGACAGACCCGATCGGAGCCTCCGAAGCGTCCCGGACGATGTGCGTCTGCGCACGCGAGACCGTTGCGCTCCGGTCCCCGACCGTCGGGGGATGCGGCGACCCGCTCTGTGCACCATGGATGCGGGGTCGAGGGAGGACCTGCCATGATCAAGTTCTTCGGCGCCCCCATGTCCAGCTCGGGCCGCACCCGTTGGATGCTCGAGGAGGTGGGCGTTCCCTATGAGTACACCGTCGTCAATCTCCACGACGAGGAAGCCCGTCGCCGGTACCTGGAGATCTTCCCCGGAGGGAAGGTCCCCTATCTGGTGGACGGCGATGTGAAGCTGTTCGAGTCGATGGCGATCAACTTCTATCTTGCGGAGAGATACGGGCCGGAGCTCCTGCCGCGGGATCTCGAGCTTCGCGCTCAGGTCTACCAGTGGTCTTTCTGGTCGATCACGAATCTGCAGCCGGAGGCGCTGAAGTACATGGGGCATGGGGCCTTCGCGCCGGACGACGAGCGTGGTGTCCGGCACAAGGATGAGGCCCGAGCGAGTTGCCGACGGTATCTCGATCAGCTCGAGACCTCGCTGACAGGGCGCTATCTGGTGGGCGACTCGTTCACGGTGGCCGATGTCAACTGCGGCTCCATCGTGAACCTGACGCAGCGCGCGAACGTTGGCGTGGGTCCCAAGGTGGCCGAATGGATGGACACGCTGCGGGGCCGCCCGGCGTGGAAGCGCGCGTCCCAGGAAGTGAGTCTGCGATAGCACAGGACCCGGTCAGCGAGGACGCCGAGCATCACAGCTGACGGGGCGCCTGGGGCCCGCGTTCGGCGACGGGATCCGCGCGGCACGGGAGCGCGGTACGCGCAGGGAACGCGGGGGGGTGAGGATTGCAGTACGCAGCGGCATCGGGCTACCCGAAGGGCAGAAGCTTCGGTGTGAGCCCACGAGTTGCTGGCAATTTGCCCCGCGGTTGATGTAGCTTCGCGGCTGGCATGGTCCTGGCTTTGGGGGGGGCCTCATCGTCCCCCTCGTGGCCGCTCGGTGCCGGTCCATTCGGACCTCACAGCATCCGGCCTGGCTTCGAGAATCGAGGTCGGACGCACTTCGGGTAACGAATCAGGGTGGAAAAGGAGCTTTGAACATGAAACGCAGATGGCCGCTCGTGGGTCTTGCTTGCGCGACGCTGGCGTCGCTGGTGCTCTCGTCGGGGACTGCGAAGGCCGAATACCCCGCTCCCAAGCCGTACATCGGCATCTTCGGCGGCGGCAACTACCAGCTCACCAAGTGGGACATCGGACGCCTCGTCGAATCCGATGCCCAGCGCGTCAAGGATCTGACCCCGCAGGTCGGCCTCCGCCTCGGCTACCAGGTCCTCAAGCCTCTCGCCCTCGAACTGGAGTTCTCGAACCTGTTTCTCAAGTCCGAAGCGGGCGACAAGAACACCGCGTTCCACTACTCCCTCAACGCCTACTACCACATCCTCCCGAGCGACTGGACTCCCTACGTCGGTCTCGGCGTCGGCATGTTCCACAACACCTCCGACAACCTCGGCAAGGACGTCGACCCGCGCGTGCACCTCGGGCTGGGCCTGCGTGGCCTGATCACGCCTTGGATGGCTCTGCGCGTCGAGGCCCGAGAGGTGATGACCGACGGCATGGGCGACGGGCCGGCGCATCTTCTCGAAGGGCTCGCCGGGCTCGACTTCTTCCTGTCCGGGGCGAAGGAAGCACCCGCGGATCGCGACAGTGACGGGGTCCTCGACGCTGACGACAAGTGCCCGGATCAGCCTGGCACGAAGGAGAACGCGGGATGCCCGGATCGGGACAAGGACGGCGTCGTGGACAGCGCCGACAAGTGCCCCGACGATCCCGGCTCCGCCGAGCTGCAGGGCTGCCCGGACTCGGATGGTGACGGGATCGGCGACGGCTCCGACGAGTGCCCGAAGGCCCCCGGTCCCAAGGAGACCCAGGGGTGTCCGGATCAGGACAAGGACGGCGTCAACGACAGCCAGGACAAGTGCCCCGAGCTCGCCGGACCTCCGGAGAACAAGGGTTGCCCGGACACGGACGGCGACGGCGTCATGGACAATGAGGACAAGTGCCCGAAGGATCCGGGACCGAAGGATCACGCCGGGTGTCCCGATCGCGACAACGACGAAGTCATCGACGCCGAGGACAAGTGCCCCGACGTTCCCGGACTGGTGGCTCACCAGGGCTGCCTGCCGGAAGAAGCCAAGAAGTTCACCGGCGCGATCCAGGGCATCTACTTCGACACCGGCTCCGCCAAGATCCAGCCCAAGTCCCACACCGTGCTCGACAAGGCCGTCGCCGTGCTCAAGCAGTACGAAGGCATGAGGCTGCGCATCGAAGGCCACACCGACAACGTCGGCAAGCCCGACAAGAACCAGAAGCTGTCCGAGGATCGTGCCGCCTCCGTCAAGGCGTACCTGATCTCCAAGGGCATCGCCGAAGGTCGCCTCGAGTCCGCTGGCTTCGGCGACACCAAGCCCGCCAAGCCCAACGACACGGCGGCCAACCGCTCCGCGAACCGCCGCATCGAGTTCGTGCCCATCGGCGTCAAGCGCGTTGCCCCCGCCGCCGCTCCCGCCTCCACCAAGTAGTCCCCACCCCCCGAAATCCTCGTCGCTCTCGTGACCCTCGGCGCGAGACGCCGGCCCCCTGTCCACCGCGCTTCCCCACAACCGCACGTCACGCGAACGAAGTGGCTACTTCCAGCGCGATCTCGGCCATGCGCGTGAACGAGGTCTCGCGCTCCTGCGCGGTGGTGTGGCCGCCGTCCACGATGTGATCGCTCACCGTGAGAACCGCGAGGGCGCGAGCTCCGAAGCGCGCGGCCAGCGTGTAAAGCTCCGCACACTCCATCTCGATCGCCAGCACGCCATAGGCAGCCCAACGCTGCCAATCCGCGGGATCATCGTAGAAGAAGTCGCTCGAGAGCACCGGGCCCGCATGCACCCGAACCCCCTTGCGCTCCGCGGCGTCGTGCGCCGCACGCAGCAAGTGAAAGTCCGCCGTGGGCGCGAAGTCCATCCCCTGGAAACGATGTCGATTCATCCCCGAGCTCGTGCTCGCCCCCGTGGCGAGAATGACGTCCCGCAGGCCGATCCGCGGCTGGATCGCCCCGCACGTCCCCACGCGGATGAGCGTGCTCGCACGGTGATCCCGCAACAGCTCGTTGACGTAGATCGAGAACGAAGGCGCTCCCATGCCCGTGCCCTGCACCGACACGCGCTTGCCGTCCCTCGTGCCCGTGTGCCCGAGCATGTTGCGCACCTCGTTGTGGCAGCGGACGTCGGTCAGATACCGCTCGGCCAGGAACTTCGCGCGCAGCGGATCTCCCGGCAGCAACACGGTGGGGGCGATGTCTCCCGGCGACGCTGCGATGTGTATGCCCATGGGTCGGCTCGAGGCTGGTACGACTTCTCGAACCCGGTGTTCCGAGGTCAGTCCTCTTCCCAAACGTGGTTCTTGCGGAAGCTGTTGATCTGGGACTCGTGCGAGGTGAGCGGCTCGTCGAACTGGACGGCGACCCGCGAGACCCACGGACCCCGCTGCTCGAGCGGGAGGGGCTCCACGCGGACGATCTTGCCAGGCGCGGAGATGAAGCGACTGAGGTCATCGTGGATGAACAGGTGCAGGTCCATCCGGTCACCTGAAGCGACACGCGAAGTGTCCACCAACAACAGGGCGCCACCCAGGCTCAAGTTGCGAATCAAGGCGGGTTGCTTGACTCCGTCGGGACGCACCACGGCGCCCGGAAAACACGCAAGGAAGCGAACCCCGCCACGACGTTCGGGGGTGTGACGTTCTGCCATCCTGCTACAATACCGTCTTTTTTCGCGAAATGCCACCGCGTGCAGGAGCCGCCCTACCCCCCAGGGACCTCCTTGCCCGTCGCATCGAACTTCCGTGTCTTGATCACGTTGCCGCTCGCGTCCAACGCGACCTCCTCCCGCTTCACCCCGTTGTCGTCGTAGGTGTTGCGAACCACCGCCCCGCCCCGACTCGGACTCCGCACCGGCTTCTCCGTCCTGTCGAAAAACGACACCTCGGACACCCGCCCCCGCTCGTCGCGGACGGTCCGCTCGATGCTGACCCCGTCGGCCCCAGCCGCAGGCTTCCCCTCGCTGTCGAACAGAGCCAGCTCCACGACGTTGCCCCGGTCGTCGTACTTCTTCCGAGTCGAGAGAAATCGCTTGCCCGGCGCGCCGTCCCGCTCCACCAACACCCGCTCAACCTGCCGATCGCAGTCGTCGTACTTGTAGTCCGCACCGGCATATCCCGACGCATTCGACTTCGGCGCACCGTCCACCCCGAAGTACCGTTCGGAGACCACGTTCCCTCGATCGTCGAACTTCCTGCGCACCGAGGCGATCCCCCCGGCCGTGAGCACCGGCTTGTCGTTCTCGTCGAAAAACGCACTCTCGGCCCGGAAACCTCGCTCGTCGTAGCTGGCCCGCGAACCCGAGTAGCCTTCGTCATTGCGCGTGCGACGCCCCTCCCCGTCGAAGTACAGCCACTCCACCTGCCGACCCCGCGCGTCGAGGTTCGTTCGCACGATCGCGTAGCCGGACTTCGTCTTCACCGGCTTGCCCGCAACGTCAAAGTGGATCCACTCCAACACGCGACCGTGCTCGTCGCGCTTCATCCTGATCGACGCGGCCCCCTCCTGGGCCGGAACCGGTGCCCCGGTGTCGTCATGGTACGACTCCGCAACCAGGAAACCGCGGTCATCGTACTCGTTGCGACGCGTCGCCCAGACCGCTCCCCCTTGGGAGCCCAACAGCTTGCCCCGCGCGTCGTGGCGGCTGACCTCCGTTTGCCTACCCAGGAGATCATAGGAAATCGCCTCCGAACTCGAGCCGTCCCGCCTCGTCTGCGGTCGCCCCAGCGCGTCGAACCACGCGCGCGATGTCGGCCGCCCACGCTCGTCGAGCGTCCGGCGGATCGTCGCCGTGCCGCTCGCATCGTTGATGAGACGCCCAGAAGGATCATGGTGCGACCGCTCGTGCTCACGGCCGAGCGCGTCGACCTTGAGCTTGATCATCGCCACACCGTCTTCATTCCACGTGGGCTTCCCATCCGGGTTGAAGTAGGCCCACTCGATCGCGACGTTGCGCTCGTTGTAGCGGCGCTTGAGGATCGAGTGTCCCACCTTGTGCCGGGTCGGCTTGCCGTCCGGCCCCGACATTCGACTCTCCAGCTCGTTGCCCCAGTCGTCCCATACGCTCTTGCGCAATGCGACCCACTCGTCGTTGCGCACCGGCTCCCCGCGAACACCGTAGTACGCCGTCTCCACTACCCGACTGTGCTCGTCGTAGGTGATGCGCACCGAAGCATATCCCCCCTCGCGAATTGCAGGCTTCCCGTCGGGACCGAAGTACGTCCGCTCCACCGGGTTGTCCCTGTCGTCATACCGCGTCCTCTCGGCGTGAACTCGCTCCCTCGTCCAGACCGGCGTACCCCCCGGATCGAACCAGGCGGACTCGACCCGACGGCCAAGCTCGTCGACCTTGAACCGCACGATCGAGTACCCCCCATCCACGAAGGTCGGCTTGCCGTCCACGCCGAGGTACGAAAGCTCCACGAGGTTGTCGCGCTCGTCCCACGTCTTCCGCGTCCCCGCCGCGCTCTCCGGGTGGAACATCGGACTGCCGTCCTTCGCGAAGAACAGCGACCCGATCTCGTTGCCTCGGGCATCGTACGTCCGCTTCGCCCCCGCAACTCCTCGCCCATCGTGCGACGTCGATCCGTCGGCCCCCACGTACCTCACATCCGTCGTGTTGCCGCGATCGTCGTACAACGCGCTCCAGCCCGCCCAACCGTTGTTGCTCACCGCCGGCTTGCCGTCGGCGCCCAGACAGGTGGTACGCGTCGGGTTGCCCCAACCGTCCCGCTCGAAAACGAATCCGTGACAGCCGTCCTGTGCATTCGGGGTCGGCTTGCCCTGAGCCGTCGTGTACTCGAATCGAACCGGATCCCCCCGGCCGTCGTAGGTCGTAGTGACCCGTTGCAGCCAGTCATCGTCGTACGACGGTGTCCCATCGGCTCCGATCGTGAGCAGCTCGACCTGCAGGCCGCGCGCATCGTAGCGCATCCGGTGACCGAAGGCGCCCTTTCGGTCCGCGGCGGGCGCCTCGTTCTCCGTGAGGAAGCGTTCCTGCACGACGAGCCCGCTGGGGTCGAGGTCCTGTCGGACGCGAGTGTAGTGGCCTCCCCCGAACTCGCGCTGATGGCCTTCGGGGCCGAAGTAGTCGAGGGTTCGGTGGTCAGGTGCGAAGCGGACGACGGCGAGCAGGCGACCGCGGCGGTTGAACACTCGCCGTTGGCGAATGTGCCCGAACAGGCCCCAGTCGAACTCCCAGGTGGAGATACCCGTATCGGTTTCCACGGGCTGCCCCGCTCCTGAGACCAGCTCGGCCCGGACGGTGCGTCCGAATCTGCGGGTGAGACGCAAGGTGCGAGCGCGATGCTGAGCGGCGGCGTTGTCGATCTCGACGATGCAGCGCGGCTCGGCGAAACGCTCGGAGACGCTGGCGCAGTAGGAGGTCCTGGGGATCGCCCAGAGCGTCAGAGAGAGTCCGCCTGCTGCGAGGGCGACGAGTCCGGCGGCTCCGGCGATCGGGATCCAGGGGAGACGACGCGATCGGGTCCGGGGAGCGGCGGGCGTCGACGCCATGACGTCACCCGAGGCTGGTTGGGGACCGGCGGTGATGGCGGAGACTCCGGTGGCCGGAACCAGGCCCTCGACGGGAGACTCGCAGCGAGTCGCGGGCTGGGGCAGCGTGGCGCCTGTTGCCACTGCCTGCGCGCCCACGGTAATCGTGGGGATCAGGTGCTGCGCCAGCGGGGGCCGCGCCTCGTCGATCACGTCGCCGGTCGCGAGCTCCCAGGCAGGATCGACCTCCAAACGGGAGAAGGCCTCCCAAGCCTCCGAGGCGTTCTGGAAGCGTTGCCGCGGATCGCGCTGCAGACAGCGCGCAAACCAGCCGTCGAACGCCGCAGGCAGCGCAGTGGGGGCGCCGATCTCCTGCAGACGCTGCGAGGCGCCCGACATGGGGCCCGCCAGGATCTCGCCGAGCAGGGCCGACAGCCCTGCCTCCTCGAGGTTCGCCGACAGCCAGTAGAACCGTGCGGTCAACATGCGGAAGGCGACGAGCCCCAGGGCCCAGACATCGGTCGCTGGCGAGACGCCTGCGCGAGGGTCGGCCTGCTCCGGAGCCATGAACAACGGCGTGCCCAGGCTCTGCGTCGCCTGCGAGGTGCGCATCGCTTCGGCAACGACCTTCGCGATCCCGAAGTCGAGGATCTTCACCGTGAACGGCACGTCGGCCCGGTGGGATCGCGCGACGAAGACGTTCTCCGGCTTCAAGTCCCTGTGAACCACACCGATCGCGTGAGCTCCGCCGAGCCCGTGGCAGAGCTGCGCGAGAAGCAGCTTCGCCTCCTGCCACGGCAAGCGCCCCCGACGTTGGATCACCGCTTCGAGGTCCTCACCGTCGAGCAACTCGGAGACGATGAAGGGCATGCCGGTGGGGGCGTCGAAGCCGGCCAGGAGCACTTTGACGACGTGCTCGCTCGCGATGCCGGAGGCGACGGTGGCTTCGCGTTCGAAGCGGACGCGGAGTTTGGAGTCGCTGAGCAGCTCCGGGCGCATGACCTTGAGCGCGCGGGGAACCTGTGTGGATCGTTGCTGGACGACGTAGACGGCGCCCATTCCGCCGCGGCCGAGCAACCGCACGACGACGAACTCGCCTGCGATAACGGTGCCTGGTTGCAGATCCGCCTGCGTGTTCAAGGACTCGCCTCCGTGCGAAGACGGAGGCCGTTATAGCAGGAAGGATGGGGGGCCGGATCAGGATCGGAGGACGGTCACGGAGCGGAGACGTACTCCACGGTCCGCCGCTGGATCAGCTTCATCGAGCTCTCGTTGTCGAGGGCCGAGTCGGTCGATCCGGCGCGGGTACGCTCCATCCGGACGTCGACCGTGCACGTGGTCGGCTTGTCCCCGCCCGTCGACTTCAGCTCGCCCTTCGGGATGGTGTACGTCCCGGTGTCCGCAACCGTCTCGTCATAGTCGAAGATGCAGTCGCCCGAGACCTCGATCGTCATCTTGTCCGACCCGCCCGAGGCGTCCCAGGTGATCGTCAGGTCGTCGCTTGCACGCGACTTGTTCGCATCGGGCAGCGTGATCGAGAACGGCGCGGGGAGCGTACCGACGTTGTTGTTCGCGTCGGTGTCGTCGGCGCGGTCGAGCATGACCTTGAACTCCTGATCGGCCTGGCCCGAGCCGAAGGTCGCCAGGTACTTGCCCTCGGACTCGGCCGACATGTTCTTGGACTCGGTGCCGGAAGAAGCCTTCAGGGTGTCGCCGTTGTCGAGCACCACGTAGGTGTTGCTCTCGTCGCCGCCGACGCGCAGCGTAGCCCAGACGTTGGTATGGGTCGGGTCGTCGGAGATGACCTCGATGGTGGCGGCAATCCCACCGGTCTTGATGTTCTCCGAGGAGACGGTTTCCGTGGAACAACCGATGGCGGCGAAGGCCACCAGACCGAAGATAGCGAAGCTCTTGCGCATGACTCCTCCCATCGAGTTCTTGTTGGAGCGCGTCCCCGAATAGCACGGGGCGTGCCGCTCTTCATGGACGTTCGGAAGCATCCGACGATTCAAGCGGTTCATGGGGTGAGATCGATGTCGAGGCACCCCGGAGATCTGCCCTTGGCTCGCGACTCCCCTGTCACCCCCCTGTGGTCGAGAGAATACAGACGGGG
>JAKLDZ010000910.1 GCA_022703255.1 Myxococcota bacterium
CCGGAAAGCGGGGGCGCTTCGCCAGCTCCTCCTGAAAATGGCCCACGAGGGCTTCATACCATTGGGTGAAGCGATCCAACTCCGGCGACTTGCGCTCTCGTAAATCCGCTACCCACTCCTTACAGGGGATGGGAAGCTGCGCAAGCAGGCAAACAAAGATGGTATTCAGGTTTTCGGCGTCCTCTGGTTGCTGGATCAATTGGTCGCACATGCGCTCATTCCCTCGACTCGGGCCGCAGAGGCACTTGAGGCGATGCTGTTGCACGGCGCTCGACTGCCGCAAGCGGAATGCCATCACCGTATGCAAGAATGGAAGTAGCTAGCCAAAGCGATATCGCCGCTTTTACTGCTCATCTGGGGCAGTAAAAGCGGCGATGGTGACGGTCATTTGTGTAGATGAAGAGGAGGAGGAACTGCCGGTGTCGCGAGAAGAGAACTGCGAGACTAAGCAGGACTGGAAATGCAAATTCCTGTGGCCGGTAGGTGGCTCATCCGTTCGATTTTGCCA
>JAKLDZ010000911.1 GCA_022703255.1 Myxococcota bacterium
CTCATCCACAGCGGCGTGGCAAGGGGCCCGGCGACATCGCGCCCCGGCCAACACCACCACCGGAGTTCCACCATGCAAACGAAGCACCCCCATACCGAACGCTACGCCAAGGTCAACGCAGGAGAAACATCATGAGCACCTCGACCCACACCCTTCACGCCCCCAGCGCGCTGCAGCACTTCGTCTTTGCCGTGGTCACGGCGCTGCGCAACAGCGCCGCCGCCTGGCACCGCCGCCGCCGCCGGCGCGCGGCGCGGCGGCGAGCACCAGCGGGCAGTCCGCGCTGCGGCCCAGCACGGCGAGGCCCGGCGTCGCCGTGACCAGCGCATCGGCCTCTCCCGCCAGTCCACCCCTGTCGACCGTCAGCACCGCCCCGCCGTGGACCTGTCGCGTCCAGGCGACATCCGACAGGCCCAGCCTCCGGGCGACCTCGCAGGCGCCGACGCCCGAGGCCGCGTCGTCGCCATGCTCACCGAACGGCGGTCCGTCGCGGGTGGTGACGACATGG
>JAKLDZ010000912.1 GCA_022703255.1 Myxococcota bacterium
TCACCGTCAGGCCGGTGCAGCTCTGGACCGTCCCGGCCGGCACCTCCAGCACCTCGCAGCCCTCCAGCCCGTCGGCCGGCAGGGAGAGCGGGCCGATGTGCACGGTGGGCAGCACCCCGTTGTGGTCGATGAAGCCGGTGCCCGAGAGGCTCACCACGACCTGGCTCTGCTCCAGGCACACGATGTCCGGGGCCGCGGCGAGCAGCGTGGGAGGCGGGACGATCTGCACCCGGACGTCCTGCTCCGAGACGCACCCCGCGGTCGGCGGGTTGGTGACCCGGACCGTCGGGGTGCCGGGCTCCACGCCCCCGGCGGGCACCGCGACCCGCAGCTCGGTGCAGCTCCTCACGGCGTAGGCCAACCCGTCCAGCTCCGTGCAGCCGGAGGCCTCGGCGGCGGTGAAGTCCACGGCCCCGAAGCTCACCGTGGGCAGCGTCCCGTCCACCACCAGGAAGCCGGTCCCGGCGACCACGAACTGCTTCTCCGCCTGGGCGACGCAGGCGAGAT
>JAKLDZ010000913.1 GCA_022703255.1 Myxococcota bacterium
ACCGCGTCAGCTTCAGGATCGAGCGCGGCGAGATATTCGGCTTTCTCGGCTCCAATGGCTGCGGCAAGACGACGACGATGAAGATGCTGACCGGCCTCTTGCCGCCCAGCGAGGGCGTCGCCAAGCTGTTCGGCAAGGCGGTCGATGCCGGCGATCTCGAAACGCGCAAGCAGGTCGGCTACATGTCGCAGTCCTTCTCGCTTTATGGCGAACTGACGGTGCGCGCCAACCTCGATCTGCACGCCCGGCTCTTCCATCTGCCGGATGAGCGGCGCGGCCCGCGCATTGCTGAACTGATGCAGCGTTTCGGGCTGGAAGCTTATGCCGACAAGGCCGCCGAGGAATTGCCGCTGGGCATTCGCCAGCGCCTGTCGCTGGCCGTGGCGGTGGTGCATGGGCCGAAGCTGCTGATCCTCGACGAGCCGACTTCCGGCGTCGATCCGGTGGCGCGCGACGATTTCTGGGCGCTGCTGGTCGAGTTGTCGCGCGGGCAGGGCGTCACTATTT
>JAKLDZ010000914.1 GCA_022703255.1 Myxococcota bacterium
GATGCCGAGCAGCGTGACCGCCGGCGGGCGCTCGGCGTCGAAGTAGGCGGAGCGGATCTCGCGGATGCGCGCGGTGTCCTCGGGGCGCAGGCCGACGACGTAGATCGTCACCTGCACCAGGTCGCGCATGCTCGCGCCCTGCGCGCGCAGCGCGATCTCGAGGTTGTCGAGCGTGCCTGCGAGCTGCGCCTCGAGGTCGTCGGGGTTGCGCACCTTGCCCTCGCGGTCGCAGTCGACCTGGCCGGACACGAAGATCAGCCGTTGCGGCGTGCTGATCGAGAAGGTCTGGCTGAAGGCCTTGCCGGTGAACAGCTCGGGCGGGTTGATCGCGACACGTTCCATGGGTTTGTCTCCGTTGGGTTGAAGGATGTCCCGCGAGTATGCCGGCCCGGGCTGGCGCTGGCCACCGGGGGCGCTCGCCCGCTGGACGAAAAAACGGCGCGACCGGGGCCGCGCCGTCGTGACGGTGCCGAAAAGCCTCAGGCCGTGAGTTCGAGCAGCTTGCCG
>JAKLDZ010000915.1:0-265 GCA_022703255.1 Myxococcota bacterium
GCCGATTCTCTTCCCTTGGATCGCGCCGATCCAGTTGGGGCTTCGGTGGACGCCGTCGCCGAAGATCGTGCTGCGCCTCGACGCGGGCGTGGCATTTCCCGGGCCCTTCTTCTTTGGGATCGCGGCACAACACGGGCTTTTCTGAACGATGGAAACCAGGCTTCCCGGACGGTATGCGAGGCTCGCGGTGCTGGGGCACGGCGGAGGCGGCCAGGTGTGGGCCGTGCGCGATCGGCTCACGAACAAGACGGTGGCGCTCAAGGCG
>JAKLDZ010000915.1:275-506 GCA_022703255.1 Myxococcota bacterium
CCGAGGGGGCATCGGAGCGAGAGGTCGATGCCCTGGTGCGCGAAGCGGTCGCCCTGAGCGGACTGGAAGGGCTCGGCTTTCCGCGCGTGTTGCGCTTCGGTCGTCTCCCCGAAACGCGCCGGGCCTACATGGTCCGCGAGCTGGTGCAGGGCGAGAGCCTGGCGGCGCTGCTCGAGCGCGTCTCTCCCGATCCGCGCGTGAGTCTCGGAGCCGTGGCGCGCGCGGCCGATC
>JAKLDZ010000916.1 GCA_022703255.1 Myxococcota bacterium
GAAGTCCCGCGTCCGCTCGACCATCTCGACCCGCCGGACGTATTCCCGCTCTTGTTGGAGCCGGACGGTCTCTTTCGTCTGGACGAAGTTGCTGTAGTTGCCCGGCCAGACCTTCGCCTGGCGGTTCTCGATCTCGATGATCTTGCACGCCACCCGGTCCAGCAGGTACCGGTCGTGGCTGATGATGACCGCGCCGCCGCGGTAGTTGCCGAGGAACCGCTCGAGCCACTCGGTGGCCTGGAGGTCCAGGTGGTTCGTCGGCTCGTCGAGCAGCAGCAGATCGGTCTGGAGCATGAGGACCTGGGCCAGGCCCAGGCGGGAGAGCTGGCCGCCGCTGAGGGCGGAGGTCTTGACGTGGTGCAGTTCCGGCTCGAAGCCCAGGGCCGCCAGGGTCATCTGGATGCGGGTCTCGTACTCGTAGCCGCCGGCCAGCTCGAATTCGTGGGTCAGGCGGTCGTAATGGCGCATCTTGGCCTGGAGTTCTGCGCCCGTCAGGTGCTCCATCT
>JAKLDZ010000917.1 GCA_022703255.1 Myxococcota bacterium
TCAGGCCGAGGACGACGTGCTTGTACTCGGCGGCGTCCATGTTGTTGCGCAGAGCGTCGGCCGCCTGCCAGAGCTTGGCCTCGAAGCCGAGGTTGGCGCCGGTCTCGGCCTTAACAGATCGTCTCTTCGCCATTGAGACCTCTCAGTCCCCACGACGATGGGGACGTCGGTGTCCTGGACTGAAACGGCGCAAGCGCGCCACCTGGTCGCGCCACCACCTGCGTTGCTGGATCGGGAAACAGCGCTCCCCTACCCCCAGGAGCTGCGCGGACCAGAGGAGTCTAGCACCAGACGGCGACCACGTGAACCCGCGATTCGGCGACGTCGTGGCGGTCGAATACCGCGGCACCCCCGGGACACATACTGGACCCTCTGCACCCGTCGTGGCGGTCGAATAGTGCGGCGGGGGGCAGGGGGGTAAGACAGATATCCGAATGCACGAAATTGCGACGAACCGACAATTCGTATCTACACGAATGCCATAATCGATTGCGTATCAACGACT
>JAKLDZ010000918.1 GCA_022703255.1 Myxococcota bacterium
AGCTCTCCGAAGGCCCAGTCCAGGTACCGCCTCCGCAGCTCGAGCGCGGGCGGCTCGAAGCGCCAGACCCGGTCGAACCGGCTCGGCCGCTGGGCGAACGCAGGGTCGATCTCCTCCGGGTTGTTGGTCGTCGCGAGGATCATCACGCCCTCCCGCGGATCGACGCCGTCCAGGAGCGACAGCAGCCCGGCCCGGGTGACCTGCGACTCCCGAAGGAGCGAATCCAGGTCCTCCAGAACCACCACGCTCGGACCTTGGTCGGCGGCCGAGGTGAAGAGCGAGTCCAGATCGTCCTCGTCGATGTGCTTCCCGATGGCCAGGCTGAACAGGGACGCCCCGTAGGCCCGGTGCGCCAGGCGCACGAGGTGGCGGACCATCAGGGTCTTGCCGTTCCCAGGCTCGCCCACGAACAGCAGGCCCCGCCGGCGGCGGAGGTGGAGCCGCTCGAAGAGCCCCCGATCCTCGAAGAACGAGTGGAGCTGCGTCTCGATGTCCTCGATCATCT
>JAKLDZ010000919.1 GCA_022703255.1 Myxococcota bacterium
CCGGCGATCCAGTCGGGCATCGCGCCGGCCGCGGCAAAGGCTTCGAATGCGCCGGCCTGGTAGGCGCCGAGCGCGCCTCCGCCCTGCAACACGAGCACGGTGTGTTCGTGCCGCGGCGGCGCCACGGTCGGTGCGGCTGCGGATGAGGAGGTGGCGGAGCGGGCCATGTGCGAGCAAGCGTGCAGGTCACGTTTCATTCACTCTATCAGAGCCGTCCGCAGTGTCCGCCACGCTACGATGAGCGCACGAACGCCGCAGGAGGCTCGACGATGAACGCCGACACCCGCGGCTGCACGATGGCCTGCCTTCGCTGCCTGCGCTGCCTGCGCTGCCTGCGCTGCCGCGACAGCGCGCTGATGATCGACGGGCTGTGCCGCACCTTCGCACTTCGAGCAAGATCGGGGCGTGAATGGCGAGGGCGGCGGCGTCGGGCATGCGCAACCGATCCTCGGCAGCGACGCCCCTACGGAAGGAGCCATGCGCACCATGATGCAACTGCACTACC
>JAKLDZ010000092.1 GCA_022703255.1 Myxococcota bacterium
CTCCCCGCCCCTCCCTCTCTCTACCCCGCACCGCCCTGTCCGCGCGTGCGCCATCCCCGCAGAATCGAATCCATCGCCCGCGTCGTCGCCAGGGCGGTCTCCCCCCTGCTCGGACACTCCCCCTCCCCGTTCAGCTCATCCACAATCGATTGGATCAACGGCTGCTGGATGTGTTCGGGATGGCTCAGCGTCTCCCGACGCTCCCCGCTCGCGGTCCGAACCTCGATGGGCTCCTCTCCGAAGGTCGCGAACCGCACGCTCCCCGACTCCCCCATCAACAGCACTTCATCCGCGCGCTCGGCTGCGCTGAAACACCAGATGCCATTCCCCAGCGCTCCGCCTCCGAATCGCAGGGTCGCCGCCACGACGTCTTCCGCCGCATACGCCCCCGCCTGGTTGGCCGCCATCCCGCCCGCTTCGATCACCCCACCCAGCATCCAGCCGAGCACGTCGATCGTGTGGCATGCGAGGTCCACGAACAACCCACCGCCGCTGATCGACGGGTTCGTGCGCCAGGTGCGTCTGCGATCCACCTCCGAGACGGGACGGTGATAGCGGATCTGCGCAAACCGCACGGCGCCGATCTCGCCGTCTTCGAGGATCGCGCGCAGGCGCAGGAAGCGCGGAAGGGCGCGGCGATAATACGCAACGAACAGCGGCAGGGCCGCTTCGCGGAAGGCCCGCACCATTTGTTCGCACTCCGAAGCATCCAGGGCCATCGGCTTTTCGACGTAGGCCGGCTTGCCCGCCGCTGCGCACCGGAGCGCAAGCTCCGCATGGGAGGATGGCGGCGTCGCCACGTACACGATGTCCACCTCGGGATCGTCGATCAGCGCTTGCGCGTCGGCATGCCAACGCCCGACGCCATGTCGCAACGCCCAGTCTTTCGCACGCTCCGGGCTGCGGGAGGCCACCGCGACGAGCGCCGACTCGCGCGCCTTCTGGAACGCCGGACCGCTCTTTCGCTCGGTCACGTCCCCGCAACCGATCATTCCCCAACGGATGACTCGAGACATCGACCGCCCACCTTCCGTGGAGCCCTGGGGCGGCAAGCCCCGCGCTCAGCCGCGCTGGTCGGCGCGCGCCACGCGCGGCTTGTCCGTCCTCGGTCTCGGCGCCGGCGCCGCAGGCTGCGTCCCCTCCGCGGGAACCTTGCACAGCCCCAGCAACGCCTTGATCTCGTGGGAACGCGGCTGCTCCTGCAGATCCTTGCCGAGCACCTCCACCGCCGCCGCACACTGCCGCGTGTGCACCAGCATCCGCGCAAGAAACAGGCGCGACTCTCGCGAGGGAGCCTGCTCGTTCCACTGCCGCGCCGCGTCCACCGCCGCGTTCCAGTCTCGCACCAGCACGGCCTTCTGCGCTCGCTCGCGATGCGACGACGTCTCTTCGGCCACGGCCGGCGCGCGCTCCAGCGCCCGGGCCGCGATGGCGTCCGACGGAGCCTCTGCCACGGCCGGCGCGGCTGGCGCTTCCACTGCGCGCTGCGCAGGCTCGCCCGCCGACGGCGCCCCTTCGAGCCCGGCGACCGGCTGCTGCTCGAGCGGCTCGACCGTCGGGGTCGACGCCGCGAGCTTCATGGCACCGGCGCCCTGCACACCACGCGTCACCCACGACATCGCCGACTGCCACTGCGTCGGATGGCGCTTCGCATAGCCGACGCCGAACAGCACGATCCCCGCGAGCAGCATTGCCGAAGCCGCGAGCCAGCCTGCACGCCGACGGCTCCGCCTGCGTCGGTCCGGAGCCTGCAGCGCGGACTCGATCTGCGCCCGCATCGCGCGCGCGGACTCGATCCGATCCGAGGGCTTGCGGGCCATCGCGTGGACGATCAGCCTCTCGACCTCGGTGGGCATCTCGGCGCACACGTCGCTCCGTCGAGGCGACTCCGCGTCACGTGTCAGCTTGGCGTCGAGAATCCTCACGGAGTTCTCGCCGGAGTACGGAAGCTTCCCCGTGCACAGCTCGTACAGCACGCAGCCCAGCGAGTACATGTCCGCGCGCGCGTCCACCTTTTCGCCGCTGATCTGCTCCGGCGCCATGTACTCCGGCGTCCCGAACAGCGTGAACCCGGACCGCTCGTCGCTCTTCTCCCCGGACTCCTCCCCCGTCTCCGCAAGCCCGAAGTCCAGCAGCTTCACCGTGCCGTCGGCGCAAAGAAATAGGTTCGACGGCTTGAGATCCCGGTGCACGAGCCCCGCTTCGTGGGCCACTTCCAGGGCCCGTGCCACCTGCGCGCCGAGCGAAAGCGCACGGTCCCAACGAACAGGAGCCTCCCGCGCGATCGTGTGATCCAGCGTCTCGCCTTCGAGCAGATCCATGGTGCAGAACAGGCGCCCGTCGGAAGCCTGCCCGAAGTCGTGCAGCGCCACGAGGTTCGGGTGCGACAGCCTCGACAGTGCACGCGCCTCGCGACGGAATCGCACGCCGAAGTCCGACGAGATCGTGCGCTCGCCGGAGACGAGCTTGAGGGCGACGCGGCGTCCGAGGTCGACGTGTTCCGCCTCGTACACGGCGCCGACCGCGCCTTCTCCGATCTTGCGGACCAGACGGTAGCGCGTCCCCGGGAGGATCGACTCGTCCTCCTCTTCCTCCTGCGGCTCCTCGCGCCCAGCGGCCTCTTCCTGCTCGGCCTGCTGCATCCTGGCCCGCGCCACGCTCACCAGCCTGGCGAACTCACGGCGCGATCGCGTGGGCTCCGACGGGTAGATGGTCGACATGAACTGCGCGATTCGCGTGCGTACGCCGCGCTCGCCGTTGGTCATCGAGGGCGCCTTGGAGAGCAGGGCGACAAGGTCCTTCAGGGCCGCGCGTGCGCTGGCATACCGGGCATCGAGCGCGTGAGCGGTCAGCTTCGCGATGACCTCGTCGAGCTGCGCCGGCGCCCCGACGAGCTGCGCGATGGGCGTCAGGGGACGCTGGTTCTTGGCGACGGAAGCGAGGTGCTCGGTCGCATCGCCCTGCAGGAAACGACGTCCCGCCGCCAGCTCCCACAGCATCACGCCCAGCGCGTACAGATCCACCCGCGCGTCGCCCGTGTTCCCGTTCGCCACCTCGGGAGCCACGTACCCCGGCTTGGCGAACACCACGCCGGAGACGGTGTGGCATCGACGGTTCTGGCCGCGCGCCGTGCCGAAGTCGATCAGCTTCACGTCGCCGCAATACCCCACCATCACGTTCTGCGGGCTCAGATCCCGGTGCACGATGTCGAGGGGCTTGCCACGGATGTCCACGCGCTCGTGCACGTGCACCAGGGCCTCCGCCGTCGCCATCGCAACAGCCACCGCATCTGCCCACGTGAGCCTGTAGTTGAGCTGCAGAGCCCGCGTGCGGATCTCCCCCAGGCTCCGCCCTTCGACGTACTCCACCACCACGTAGGGTTCGCCGTTCTCGTCGGTCGCGGCCTCGAAGATCTGCACGACGCCGGGGTGCTGCAGCTGCGACTGCACCCTCGCCTCGTCGAAGAACCGCGCGAGGAACGAAGAATCCTTGGCGTGCTCGCGGCGGATGATCTTCACGACGCAAGGCCGTTCGGCGCCCTCGATGCCGGTGGTGGCGGCCAGGTAGACTTCGCCCATGCCCCCGCGTGCGATGAGCTTCAGGAGCCAGTACCGCCCGAAACGACGCGCGATCGTGTCGGAGCTGGAGGCGCCTTGATCGCTGGTCGGGAGGGGGTTCTCTGTCGTCATGGGGCGAAGGTGCCAATGTAGGACAAGCGGGGCCAACATTTCGGCGCAAACTGCCCTCAACTCCCCACCGGTGCTCTAGACTCCGCGCGTTCGGGCCGTCAGCCCCATGTGAGGTATCGATGATCAGCAAGTCTCAGGCGACCCTCGGCTGCGTCGCGTTCTTCCTCCTCGGCATGCTCCTGGTCTGGGCGGTCGACTTCCGCATGCTCGTGGCCGACTTGAAGACGATCGAAGCGGGCGGGCGTTGGAGCGACGAGGCCGCGTTGGTGCCCGTGAGCAGCGATGACGCCATGTGGGGCATCCGCACCGCCCCGGTCACCCTCGTCGTCTTCAGCGACCTCGAGTGCGCCCACAGCGCCCAGCTCGAGCCCACCCTCAGCCAGCTCCAGTCGATCTACGGCCGCGACAAGCTCCGGGTCGTCTGGAAGAACTTCCCCCAGCCGTCCCACAAGTTCGCGCGCCACGCCGCAGTCGCCGCAGAGACCGTGCGAGGACTCGTCGGCCTCGACGGTTTCATGAAGTTCCGACAGCTCGCGTTCCGTCAGCAGACCGGGCTGCTGCCCGAGAGGATCGCCCAGTGGGCCCAGCTCTCCGGTGCACGTCCCGACGCCTTCCGTCAGGCGATCGAGCAGAATCGCTTCGCAGAGGTCGTGGAGCGCGACGTGCTCACCGGGCGCCAGTTGGGCGTCTCCACCACGCCCACGGTGTTCGTCAACGGGATCGCGTTGACCGGGGCCCAGTCCCTCGATCGGTTCCGCTCGGTCATCGACGGACAACTGCTGGAAGCCAAGAAGCTCCTCGCGGAAGGCACGAGGCCCACGCGCCTGTATGTCGAGCTCACCCGGCTCAACCAGCCCGAAGCCTCGAAGTCCTCGCGCACTGCCCCGGCCGGCTCTTCCCTGCATCGCCCCTCCCGCCCCCAGTCCGCCGAGGACCTCACGGTCTGGAAGGTCGCCGTCGGTGACTCCCCGATCCGCGGCAACACGCGCGCCCCCGTGACCGTCGTCGTCTTCGGCGACTTCGAATGCCCACACTCCCGTCGCGCTCGCGAGCTCTTCCAACAGCTCGAGAAGCAGAACGGTGACAACGTCCGGTTCGTCTGGAAGGACCGCCCCCTGCCCTACCATCCCAGGGCGATCGCCGCCGCGGTCTTCGCCCGCGAGGCCCGCAGGCAGAAGGGCGACACGGGGTTCTGGGCCGCGCACGACAAGCTCTTCGAGAACAACACGAAGCTCGAGCCCGCCAACCTGGATCGCTATGCTGCCGAGCTCGGTCTCGACGTCGCGAAGGTGAAGGCGGCGCTCGCCGACGAGCGATCCGTGGATGCGATGCAGGCCGACCTCGAGGCGGGGGATCTGCTGCGCGCCAACGCCACTCCGCACGTGTTCGTCAACGGCGTGCGCGTGCTCGGCGTACCGCCGCTCGAGGGCTACCAGAAGCTGATCGACACGCAGCTCGACAAGGCGCGTGCGCTTTCACGCACCGGGGTGGCCGCCGAAGCCCTCTACGATCGCCTGCAGGCCGATGCCACCGTGCCCCCTCCCGTGCCGGCTCCCGAGGTCCGCACCGTCCCCGCCCCGGGCAAGGACAACCCGTCCCGCGGCAGCGCAAACGCCAAGGTGGTCATCCAGGTGTTCGCGGACTTCCAGTGCAACCACTCGAGGCGCGCCAACGAGACGCTCGCCCTCGTGGAGCAACGCTATGGCGACCGCGTGCGGATCGTGTGGCGACACCGCCCCGTCCCGTTGCACCCCGCTGCCCCTCTCGCCTCCGAGGCCGCTCAGGAGGTCTTCGCGCAGAAGGGAAACGAAGCCTTCTGGAAGTACCACGCGCTGCTCTTCGAAAACCAGCTCGCCCCGGGCGGGCTCGATCGCCCGGCCCTCGAGCGGTATGCCACGCAGGTCGGCGTGGACATCGCCAGGTTCAAGGCCGCCCTCGACAACCACACCCGCAAGCCGGCGGTCGATGCCGACCAGCAGATCGCCGAGGCCGCACGCATCGTGAGCACTCCGACGTTCCTGATCAACGGCTACTACCTCGCTGGCGCGGTGCAGTTCCACGACTTCCGGAAGCTGATCGATCGCGCGTTGCGCGAGGCAAAGTAGCCTCCGGGCGCCTCACTTGCCCTTGTCACCGTCCGACGATCGCGACTCGATCTCCTTCTGCGCCTCCGCAAGCTGACCGTCACGCCGCATGCACTTCCAGCAGTCGTTCCACTTCATGAACCCGCAACCGCTGGTCGCGAACAGCGGTCGCAGCAACGGCACCATCCGCTTGTCACCGTCGCTCTTCACGCGCGACAGCAGCTTGCGCTTCGCCTCGCACCCGCCCGCAACGCGGAACTCGTAGGCGATCCGCAACGCCGGCGTGCCTCGCTCCCGAACGTCCTTCTTCTGCAGCGACTTCGCCGCCCGCAGCTGGTACTTGCCCGCCGCCTTGCTCTCGTACGCGAGCCAGTGGAGCAGGTCGACGCCGCGCGTCCCCATCTCCGACTCCAGCATCGCGTACGCCGTCTCCGCCGTCGCGTCGTTCTGGCACGCCACCACGATGTTCTGTCCGATCTCGAGGATCTCCGAGGCCTTCGGATCCGCAGCCAGGATCTTCTTGTAGACCGACATGGCCTTGTCCGGCGCACTCGCCGCCATGTGCGCTCTCGCCAGCACCCGCGGCAGCTCCGCGTCGCCGGGGAACTGTCCCATCAACTGCTCGACCGCCTCCGGCCCCTTCGCCAGGGCTTCCTTCACCTGATCGTCGCTCGCCTCTGCCGGCGGCAACGGCGCACTCGCCGAAGGTTGCGCTTGGGCACCGGAGGAGTCGGAGGGAGTCGCACCGGAATTGGCAGCCGACGGACTCGACGAAGGTGAGCAGACAAGCCACCCCGTGAGCAGGACGACCGCGGCGAAGCAGGAGATCCCGAGCGCGGCCAGCGCTGCCACCCACCCGGAAGCCGGTACGCCACGAAGCCCGGAAGGCAGCTTCGCCTGCAGCGACGTCGCGCGCCTTCCCATTTCCGGCCAGCGCTCGCTCGCGCGCGCAAGCACCGCGTCCACTGCGGGAACGACGCGAGCCCACTGATCCCGGAGCCTCGTTCCCAAGCGCGCGGGCAAGGGGCGCAGCACCTTGTGGGGACGCGTCGGAGCGTCGTGCGGGAAAGCCGGCAGGACGTTCACCCCCGTGTTCGCGCTCGCGAGGATCTCGATGTGAGGAGACGAGGAGAACGCCACGTTGGGAGAGGAGATGTTGGCTGCGGAGCCGAAGCTGGGGCGGAGGAACGCCCGAATGCCGTCGAGGATTTCGAAGACCTCGCGTGCGGTCTGCGGACGTTTCGAGGCTTCCTTCTCGAGCAACTTCATCAGCAGAACGTCGAGGGAAGGCGGGACGGCGAGCGAGGGTGCCCGTTCGAGCAGCGGCGCGGGCGCCTGCGTCACCTGCATTCCGAGGAGCTTCACCGGGTTGTCGGCAACGAACGGACGCTCGCCGGTCAACATCTCGTACACGATGACCCCAAGCGCATACAGGTCGGCCCGCGCATCGACGTCCTCCCCGAGCGCCTGCTCCGGCGCCATGTACTCGGGGGTTCCGTAGACCATCCCCTGCTGCGTCAACTGCTGACGGCTCTTGGGGGCCGCGTCCTTGACGATCTCCGAGACCGGGACCTTCGCGATGCCGAAGTCCAGGACCTTGACGAAGTCCGGATCACCGTCGCGCTCCACGAGCATCACGTTCTCGGGCTTGATGTCCCGATGCACGATGCCCAACCCGTGCGCCCGGGCCAACGCGGCTGAGATCTGACAAGCGATGTGCACCGTTCGATCGACCGCCACCGGTCCCCGCGTCAGCACGTCGCGCAGCGATTCCCCCTGCACATACTCGAGCACCAGGAAGAACGACCCGTCCTCGAGCTTGCCGAAGTCCGTCGCCGCCGCCACGTTCGGGTGCTCGATGTGCGCCGCCGCCATCGCCTCGCGCTCGAAACGCGCCACGACCTCCGGCATCCGCATCATCTCCGGATGCAGCACCTTGACCGCCAGACGCTTGTGCATGAGCGTGTGCTCGGCCAGGTACACGGCGCCCATGCCCCCCTCGCCGAGGGCGGCCTCGATCCGGTAGCGCCCAGAGATGACCGTGCCCACGAGGGACGACTCGCCGGCGGCTCGCTCTCCGGTCGAGGCCTCGTGCGATGTGTCCACGGGCGTCGTCATCTTTGCGGCCATACTACCCGCTGCCAACGCCCATGGCGAGGATGGACCCCCGCTTTCTGGTCCTACATCCCGAGCTTCCCGCGCGTCTCGTCGTCGAGCGGCAACCCGAGCACCTCCACGATTCGGTGCATGACCTTCTTCTCCGATGAGCTGATGCGATCGCCCATCAGTCCGAACAAACCCGCGCGTGACGCTTCCGCGACAGCCACGATGGAGTACACGGTGAACTCCCGATAGGCTTCGACAACCTGCTCAGGCAGGTGTCGGATAAGCGACTCGAGCTGGCGCAGGTACCCCTCGATGTCCTTGGAGTGCTCCTCGAGGTACACGCGCAGCGCCGCTTCCGAGATCGGATCGCTCCCTGCGACCAGCACCAGAGGACGGTAGCGCTCTTCGGTGATGAGCTTGCGGACCGCTTCCGCAAACGCCATCGACTCGCGCATCGAGTAGTTGCCGTCCGCATTCGCGACCAGCATCGGCGTCACGTGAATCGACATCTGCAGAAGCTTCCGATCCGCCGGACTCAGGTGCCCGAGAACCTGGTTCGTCTGCTCACTCATTCTCCAACCTCACCGTCCTGCGCCACTCGACCCTCCCTGTCCCCGGGGAAGTCTCCGAACACTAGACCGATGCCGCTGCGATCCGTCAAGCCCACCCGAGCTAACGACGCAACAACCTCGCCCGCAACGCGTTCGCCAGGGGATCGTCCTCCGCGTGCCCCGCTTCCGCCCGCACGATCCCCTCCACCACCTCCGCCCCCATTCGACGCGCCACCGCGTCGGCCAACAACAACACCCCCAGCGTCCCCGCTCGCGCCCCGTCTCCCACGCCCACCACCTGCTCCCACGCCCGAGCGCCCAGACGCCGCTCGACCTGCTCCCGATCCGGCAACGCCATCGCCGCGGCGCGCGCGTTCGCATCGGTGGGGTCCGCGATCAGAACGGTCGCAGCCTGGTCGAGGGCCAGCAACCACCGTCCCAGCGCGGCCATGCGCACCGCCAGCTCCCCCGCAGCAATCCCCGCGCCCAGCGCCGCCGATCGCGCCCCCTGCAGATCCCCCTGCATCACGAGCCGATCCACCTGCTCGAACTCCCTCACCCCGGGCTCCCGACGGCGCTTCGTGTCCCCCCACGAGGTACGCATCTCCCGCTCGCATGCCAGGCCCTCCCGCACGCGATCCCCTGCGCGATGGGCAACCTCTCGCAACTCCCTCCACACCTCCGCGGATTGCGGCCTCCAGGTCACATAGCCGTGCAGCAGCCCGACCGCGGCGGCTCCTCGCCCCGACCGCTCGAGAATCCTCGCCTGCAGGATCGTCGCATCCGAGTCCTTCGGATCCAGCTCCATCGCCCGCCGCACGTCCCTGTCCGCTGCCTCCATCCTCCCGCGTGCCATCGAGCACCGTGCGCGCTCCACGAACAGCGGCGCGTAGGTCGGTGCGATCCGCGCCGTCCGCTCGAAGTCCTCGTCCGCCAGGGCGACCTTCGCCCCCCCCATCGCACACCGCACTGCCGCGAGCCGCACGAGCGGTCCAGGCCCCTCCGGATCCGCTGCGCTCGCCTCCGCGTAGGCCGACTCCGCCGCCGGGAGATCTCCCTCCTCCTCCAGAATCGACGCCCGCAAGTACGCTTCGTACGCCGTCTCGTCGACGAAGCGCCCCGCTACCTGCTCGCCGTCCACGACCCGAACCACCTGCGTGCTCGGGTAGCACCCGGACGCAGCCGCGAGCGCCGCGCTCAATGCCACGATGCGTGCGGCGAGAGGCATCATGCTCCTCCGCGCAGACGACGAAGGACGCGCTCCGCCTCGGCGCGATGGACTCTTCTCGCCCTGGCCAGCTCCGCGGCAACCCGCTCCACTTCGTCGCCGATCGCGCCGGCCGCGAGCGCCACCGAGCGCGCGTGCAGGGACATGTGGCCTCGCTGGATTCCCTCCGTGGACAGAGCACGGAGCGCTGCGAGGTTCGATGCCAGCCCCATCGAAGCCGCGAGCATTCCGAGCTCGGCCGCCGATCGCGCACCGCAAACACGCAAGGCCATCTTCGCCGCACGATGCTGCCCAAGCGTCCCACCGACGATGCCCAGCGCCATCGGAAGCTCCAGGCCCCCCTCCAGCACCACGCCGTCCGAGCCCCGTGCGACACGCCACGTCGCCAATGGCTCGTATCGACCCGTGCGCGCTGCGTAGGCATGCGCCCCCGCTTCGACCGCACGCCAGTCGTTGCCCGTGGCAATCACGACCGGATCGATCCCGTTCATGATGCCCTTGTTGTGCGTCGCCGCCCGGTACGGATCCGCTTCCGCGAAGCGCGAAGCGCGCTCCACCGCTGCCGCCACCTCTTCCCCGGGCCAATCGGCGCTGGCCAGAGCCGACGCCGGGATCGTGCAACGCACGCGCACCTTGCGATGATCCGCGAGGTTCGACAGGATCCGCAGGCCGAGTGTGGCTCCCGCCAGCTCCGCGATGCGCGGGCCCACGGTCTCCGCCACCGTGTTCACGATGTTCGCCCCCATCGCGTCGCGGCAGTCCACCAGGAGGTGCACTGCGACCATCCCGCCCCCCAAGTCGCGCACCTCGACGCCCCGCATCCCTCCCCCGCGCGCCACCATCCCCGGCATCGCCTCGTCCGCCATCCTCGACAGCTCGTCCGCATGCTGCTCGATCGACGCGCGCGCGCGGACCGCGTCGGACACCTCGTCGAGCTGAACCTGCGCGATCATCACCGGGGCATCCGCCTCGGCCGTGAACCCGCCTCCCTTGCCTGCCATCTTGCAGGCAGCCGAAGCCGCCGCGACGACGCTCGGCTCCTCCACCACCATCGGGACCACACGCGCCTCGCCGTTCAGCACCATGTGCACCCCCACGGCAAGCGGAAGCGCATAGGTTCCCACTACGTTCTCGATGAGCTTGTCGGCCGTCTGCAGATCGAGGCCCCCCTCCTGCAGCGCCTCCTGCATCGCGCCCGCCGTCAGGCCGACATGCCGTTCCACCGCACCGCGTCGCTCCGACACCCCCACCTTGTGCAGGCCGGAGAAGCTGCTCGCTGACGTCATGAGTGCCCTAGATACACGCCACCCACCGGCGAAGGAAGAGGGGTCCCCCGGTCATCTGCCCGGGCCCACCGTCACCGCCATCGCCTCCACCCCGCGCCGACGCCAGACCCGCAGCACCTCCGCCTCGCAACCGGGAGCGAGCGCGATCACCGAGCCTCCGCCTCCCGCTCCCGAAAGCTTCGCCCCCAACGCTCCCACGGCCCGCGCTTCCTCGCACAGCGCGTCGAGCGCGTCGGTCGAGACCCCCATCGACGCGAGCAACCCCTGGTTGCCGTTCATCGCGGCGCCGAGGGCTTCAAGGTCCCCGTCGCTCAAGGCGCGCTCCGCACGCTCGACCAGCTCACCGAAGCTCTCGAGCACCTGCGCGGCCCTGGCCCCCCGCTCCTGCAACTGCCCAGCGAAGAGCTCCACCATGGTCCGCGTCGGAGCACGACGCCCCGACACGCCGATGCACAGGGGCAGCGCGCAACCGATGGGCAGCGAACGCGCCCCGCTCGCGCGATCGAAGCGGATGGCCCCCCCGAGCACCGCGGCGGCCACGTCGATTCCCGACGGGTTTCCGTGAAACACTCGCTCCCAGGCCGATGCGTCGCGCACCAGCCTGATTGTGTCGGGTGCCGAACCGATGTGGGCGTGGACCGCGCGACACAACGCGACCGCCATGGCTGCGGAAGACCCCAGCCCGGCGCGCGGAGGGATCCGAAGCTCCACGACCCCTCGAAGCGGCGCGGGCGAGCCGCAGCTCTCGACGATCGCCTCCCACCCTCGCTGCATGTCCTGCAGCTCCCGCTCCGACGGACCCGGAGGCGGTCCGTGCACCTGCAGCCGCGAGCCTCCGTCGATCGCCTCGCGAACGCATGCCGTCGCTCCTCCGGGAATCCCCACGGCGATCGCGGGCACACCGTGGACCACCGCGTGCTCCCCGAGCAGGATGACCTTTCCGGAGGCCTCGCCACGAGCCCCTTCGCCCGTCGTCATCGGCCGGTTCAGTCCAGCCTGGAGGCGATGATGGACGCCGCCCCCAGCAGCCACGTGCGGCTCCTGGACGACAGCGGGACGTCGACCAGCGCAGACACCGCCGCGTTCGCCAGCTCGTGAATCCGCCGCACAACCGCCGCAACCACCCCTTGCTGCTCCAGCATGGAGGTCACGTCGCGCACCGACTGCGCCGATGCGTGAGGATTGCCGAATACCCGTTCGAACTTGCGCAGGTCCGCCCCCTTGAGCATCCGCCTGGCTTCGAACGACACCACCGTGCGCTTGCCCCGGCGCAGGTCCTCACCCACGGGCTTCCCCGTGCGCGCACTGTCGCCGAACGTGCCCAGCAGATCGTCCTGCATCTGGAACGCGATGCCGAGCGGGGAGCCGTACTCCTCGAGCGCAGCCATGACCGACGGGGAGACGGCCGCGAGCGTCGCCCCGAGCACCAACGGGCCGCGCACCGTGTAGCTGCCCGTCTTGAGCGCGTAGTAGGACTCGACGTCGGCTACCTCGCCGGAGACGTCGATCTGCTGTCCAACGATCACGTCCTGCTCGATCTGGGCGAAGAGCCCGACGGCCTTGAGCAGTCGATCGGGGGCCGTGTCGAGGCGCGACAGGACATCGAGACACAGCGCCGACGCGTAGTCGCCCGCCAGAATCGAGGCGGCGTCGGCCGCCTGTCGATCACGGTGATGCTTGCGCATCATCGCAGGCACGCTCGGCCCGCCCCTGCGCAGATCATCGCCGTCCATCCAGTCGTCGTGCACCAGCAGGTAGGTCTGCAGAAGCTCCAGGGCCACCCCCGCGTCGAGCGCGGGCTCCGGCGCCAGCGTGTCGTCGGCGGCAAGGTATCCCACCAGCGCCAGGGCCGGACGCATGCGCTTGCCGCCCCGCAAGGTCAGGTCCCGCACCGCGCGTGCCATCGCCTCGACGTCGGCGCCGTGCTGCGCAGTCTCCGAAACGCGCGCATCGAGGTACCCCGCGAGCCGTGCGTCGACGTCGCGCCTGACCTGTTCCAGCAGCGCAGCGAAGGCGTGCGCCGGATCCTCGCCGACCATGCCCTTGCCAACCACGTCGTCGCTCTCGCCCCGTTCGCCCATTTCGTTTCGCGTTGTCATTCGAGCGAAGCAGGCTAGGCTCGCCCTCGACACCCGTCAATGCGCCAAGGCCGCACGCCCTCGCCCTCGCATGCGCTCCCTGGCACCCCGGGACGCACCTGCTTCCGCTGCGTCCCGGGCGTCTGGAGGGACACCGTGCAAGACTCGGACATCCGTCGACGCAAGGACCAACACCTCGACCTCGCTGTTTCGGGTGACGTAGCATTCCATGAGACCACGACTCTCCTCGAGCAGGTGCGCCTCGTGCACGACGCCCTGCCCGACCGGCGCCTGGAGGACCTGGACACGTCGGTCGAGCTGTTCGGGCGACCCCTCCGCTTCCCGTTGATCATCGCCGCCATGACCGGCGGCTCCGCGCGCGCCAGGCAGATCAACCTGCGCCTCGCGCAGATCGCACAGCAGCGCGGCTATGGCCTGGGCCTCGGCAGCCAGCGCCCCATGCTGACCGATCCCGACGCGGCCGCGTCGTACCGCGTCAGGGAGCTCGCGCCCGACGTGCTCCTGTTGGGTAACATCGGGGTCGTGCAAGCGCGCGCGCTTGCCACGAGCCGTCTGCGCGCGCTCGTCGACCAGGTCGGCGCCGACGCGCTCTGCGTGCACATGAACCCTGCGCAGGAGCTCGTGCAGCCGGGCGGCGACACGGACTTCCGCGCAGGCGCCGACACCTTCGCACGCCTGGTCGCCGAGCTGGGGCTCCCGGTGGTCGCCAAGGAGACCGGCTGCGGCATCGCCCCGCACACGGCGCAACGGCTGCACCACGCTGGCGTGCGCCATGTCGACGTGTCCGGCGCCGGGGGGACCTCGTGGGTCGCGATCGAAGCCCAGCGCGCAACCGGCGGCCAGGCCGCCCTGGGGAGCCTGCTGCGGGAGTGGGGAGTTCCCACAGCGGCCAGCGTGGTGTTCGCGAAAAACTCCGGGATGCGAACGATCATCGCCACCGGCGGGGTTGCGACCGGTCTGGATGCTGCCAGAGCGATCGCGCTGGGGGCCGACGCGTTCGGCATGGCGCGTGCGGTGCTGCAGGTGCTGGAGCGCGAGGGGATGGAGGCCACGCACCGGTGGCTCGACGAGCTGGAGCGGTCGTTTCGGGCAGTCATGCTGCTGGCGGGAGCGGGGAGCCTGCCGGAGCTGCAGCGGTGCCCGCGCGTGATCGGGGCGCGGCTGCGCTCCTGGCTGCGCCTCGACGCCGGGCACCCCCGCAGGCGCCGACGGAGTCGAACGTAGCTCGCGATGGACGTGACCGCGGCAACTGGGCCGTGGTAGGCTGCGCGTGTTTTCAAGCCCATGACCGAACGCAAGAGCCGTCCACCCAAGTCGCGAAGCGATCTCCCTCCGCAGGACCTGCACAAGGAGAGAGACGTCTTCATCCAGACCTTCTTCAAGAAGGGCGCTCAGCTCACCGAGGAGCTCCTCAAGGAGAACGAGCGCCTGCGGCGAAGGATGGAGGGACTCGAGGACGAGAACGCCGCGCTGCGCGCACAGGTCAAGAGCGACAATGCCATCCGCGAGCTCCTGCACAAGATCGAGGCGCTCGAGACCGAGAAGACCCGGCTCCTGTCGAGGTTCCACGAGGTGGAGGCCCAGTCCCACGAGTACCAGGCCACCTTCGCCGAGTTCGAGGCGGAGCTGTCCAACCTCGCCAGCCTCTACGTCGCCAGCACGCAGCTGCACTCGACCATGAGCGTGCGCGGAGTCGTGCGCCAGGTCCGCGAGCTGCTCGCGCAACTGCTCGGGGCCAGGGCGTTCGCGATCTATCTGGTGTCCGACGACGGCGCGGCGCTGCTGCCGATCTCGCACGAAGGCGTGCGGCTCGACGACGTCAAGCCGGTCGCCGTCGGGGACGGAGCCATCGGCGGAGCCTTCACGTCCGGCACCTCGTCGATCGAGGAGGCGGACCTGACCGCTTGCGGACTCGACAAGCCCGCCGCTTGCGTGCCCCTCCGCCTCGAAGACCGCGTCATCGGCGTGGTCGCGATCTTCTCCACGTTCGAGCAGAAGACCCGCTTCGTGCCCGTGGACTACGAGCTGTTCAAGCTCCTCGCCGGCCATGCTGCCGCGGCGATGGTGTCGGCTCGCCTGTTCGCTGACGGTGGCGGAAAGATCCCTGGAATCGATGCGTTTCGCAATCTCGGAGTCTGAAGGAAGCCATGGCTGACTACTCGTGCCTCATCGTCGAAGACTCGCCCATGATGCGCCAGTTGCTCGTCTTCGCCATGGCGCGCGTGCGCAACCTCAGCGTCACCGAAGCCGACGACGGTGTGGACGCGTTGCGCAAGCTCGCGGCGGCCCGCTTCGACCTGATCGTGACCGACATCAACATGCCGATCATGGACGGTTTGAAGCTGATTCGACGGGTGCGCACCGATCCGGGCCACAAGGACACGCCCATCATCGTGATCACCACCGAAGGAGCGCAGGAGGACCGTCAGCGGGCCCTGCAGCTCGGGGCAAACGCCTACATCACCAAGCCGATCCAGGCTCCGCAGGTGATCGCGAAGGTCAAGGAGCTGTTGAAGATGACGTGAGGAGAGCTGCGCCGGAAGAGCACCGGCGCAGCCTCGCACGGCTCAGGCGGCGCTCTGCAGCTCGCGCAGCGGAGCAAGGCGCTCGCGCAGCTTGCGCTTTGCGCGCGCCTCGAGCTGACGCGCCCGCTCGCGTGAGACCCCGAGCCGACGGCCGATCTCCGCAAGGGAGAGCGCCTCGTCGCTGTCGGCCATCATGCGAACCTCCACGATGAAGCGCTCGCGCGGATCGAGCTCCGTCAGGGCGGCGTGCAGGTTCTCCTTGATGATGTCGCGCGACTGACTGTTCGCGACGGTCTCCTCCTGGCTGGGAGCATCGCTCTCGAGCGTGTCGAGGATGGCCACCGAACCGTCGTCGAACAGGCGCGCATCGAGCGACACGTCGCGCGCCTCCAGACGGTTCGCGAGGCTCATGATTTTCTCCTGCGACTCGCCGAAACGCTCGGCGAGCATCTTCGCAGCCTCCTCGTTGTCGCCGACGAGGGTGGCGATGCGCTCGACTGCCAGATCGGACGTTTCGAGCATCCGCTGCGTATACGATAGGCGCTCGCCGAGCAGCCAGTTGCCAACGGTATTTCCGGTCAATTGACGAAAATGGCGCGTGAAAGTACGGC
>JAKLDZ010000920.1 GCA_022703255.1 Myxococcota bacterium
AGCGACACCACCTACCGCGACATGTTCGACCAGCAGATCGCCATGGAAATGACCCGTGGCGAAGGCCTGGGCCTGGCCACGGTCCTCACCCGCCAGCTCGCGCCCGCCGCCGCGCAGGCGGCATCGCTGCGCGCGCCGGATGCCGGCGACCAGGTCATGGCGCCGGGCAAGGCCGATCCCTCGGCGCCCCTGGCGCAGTTCCGGGTTACCCGGCCGGGGCACGAGGAACTGGCCGCGGCGGTCATGAAAAACCTCCGGGCCGCGGAAGTCCGCCGCATCAGCAAGTACATGAGCCGGATCACGAGCATCTCGGCGGGCGACGTCCAGACCGTCGCCAAGGAGTTCTGCGACCTCGCGAAGGAAAAGGGAGGGATCGTCTCGGTGAAGGAGGACGTGGCGAAAAACATCGTCCTGAAGGCCCTGGGACCCGAGCAGGCGGGCAGCATCCTCACGGCCCTGGAGGACGAGAAGGACAAGATCAGCGAGAACCCCATCTTCGAGAAAC
>JAKLDZ010000921.1 GCA_022703255.1 Myxococcota bacterium
GAGAAGGAGTTCCACCCCCTGATGGAGGCGGCGGCGATCCGGCACCTGTTCCAGGCGCTGGAGAAAGCCAGGCTGTGGCCCGACACGCTGCGCGAGGCCGAGGAGCGGCTGCGGCGCGATCCGCTGGACGCCGGCGCGGTCTATCGCCTGTACCACGCCCAGATGTTCCGCGACAACCTGAGCGGCGCCGCCTCGCTCCTGCGCGATTACCGGCTGATTCGGAACACCCGGTTGGGCGCCACCGCTCCGGCGGCGGCCTGGCGGAGCGAGGAGCTCGCGGTGATGGGCATTCTGGCCCACCGCTGCCGGGACGACGCCGAGGCTCTCCGGTACTTTCACAGCTTCTACCTGGCGTCCCCGGCCGGTCAGACGGTGCGCGTGCCCGGCGTGCCTCTGGCGCTGGTCCGCGAGGAAGCGCTTCGGGCGGCGTATCGCCTGCTGGTCGCGCCCGAGAGCGGCGTGGACGGGTACACCGCCCAGTCGCTGGGCGGCTTGGCCACCCTG
>JAKLDZ010000922.1 GCA_022703255.1 Myxococcota bacterium
CGTCAGGACCGCAGTTCTCGTCCCCTGGGCTGCAACCCATGAGGAACTCTCCGGCCGGAATATGGACCATGCCCGCCGTTCCACCACTTGGGTCCTCATTGTTGTCCAGACGAAGGAGCAGGTTCCTGGCATCGGCCTCGTGGGGGTTGTCCTCCGGAAAGTCGTCGAGGAACTTCCGAACGACCAACGCACGCGCCTTGTGCGCCATATCCTTGTTGGCCGCGACTTCCGATACCTCCTGCCATGCTCCGGCCAGGTCGGCCTGACGGCGCTTCTGCTCCCCCGCGGCCTGTTCGGCCAGTGCAGCGTACCCAGAATCTGCGGGCTGAGCGCTGGCCAGCTTTGGGGGCGGAGCACCCACGCCCGCGAACAGGTTCACCACGGCCTTCTCCAGGCTCTCGACAACCTCGTCCTCACCGCAGTCCCCGCTCGCGGTCCCCGCTCCCTCGCTGGCTGCCCTCTTCAGATCGAACAGGTTGACCGTCACCTTGCACTTCTTGCCG
>JAKLDZ010000923.1 GCA_022703255.1 Myxococcota bacterium
GCCTGGAGCACGCCCACAACGCCTGCGATGGGCAGGGGCGCCCGCTGGCGATCGTCCACCGGGACGTGAGCCCCCAGAACCTGTTCGTGCAGTACGACGGCCTGGTGAAGGTCGTGGACTTCGGCATCGCCAAGGCCAGCCTGCGCAAGACGCGCACCAAGACCGGCCACCTCAAGGGCAAGTTCGCCTACATGGCGCCCGAGCAGGTCGACGGCGAGGCGGACTGGCGCAGCGACATCTTCGCCCTGGGCATCATCCTGTGGGAGTGCCTGACCCGGCGCAGGCTCTTCAAGGAGGAGGCGCCGCTCCGCACCCTCGAGCGCATCCGCGGGGAGGACGTGCCGCCGCCGCGGGCCGTGGCGCCCGCGGTGCCCGAGGCCCTGTCTGCGCTGACCGCGAGGGCGCTGGCGAGGGATCGGAACGCGCGCCTGCAGAGCTGCCGCGAGCTGGCGGACGGGCTCCAGGAGTACCTGCGCTCGGCGGGTCCTCCGGCGGGTCACCCC
>JAKLDZ010000924.1 GCA_022703255.1 Myxococcota bacterium
CGGGACGATCGAGGGCTGGCTCGAGTGGGTGACGATCCCCGGCGGGACGTACGGGATGGGTTCGAACAGCGGCAGCAGTGACGAGAAGCCGGTGCACCGCGTCTCTGTGGGTTCGTTCCGGATGACGAAGACGGAGGTGACGGTCCGTCAGTACAAGGCGTGCGTGGACGCCGGGTCGTGTACGGCGCCGAACACGGGCGGGAGCTGCAACTACGGCGTGTCGGGCCGCGAGGCGCACCCGGTGAACTGCGTGGATTGGAACCAGGCGGTGACGTTCGCTCGTTGGGCGGGTGGCCGTCTGCCGACGGAAGCGGAGTGGGAGTACGCGGCGCGGAGCGGGGGCACGGATCGGAAGTACCCGTGGGGGGACGAGACGGCCACGTGCAGCCGGGCGGTGATGGACGACGGTGGGAACGGTTGCGGGAAGAATTCGACATGGCCGGTGCGCTCGAAGACATCGGGGAACACGACGCAGGGCTTGTGCGACATGGCGGGGAACGTG
>JAKLDZ010000925.1 GCA_022703255.1 Myxococcota bacterium
GCCTCTACGCCTACACCGGCGGCAAGACCTTCGACGCGCGCCTGCCGGCCATCGTCTTCATCCACGGCGCTCAGCTCGATCACAGCGTGTGGATCCTGCAGAGCCGCTACCTCGCCCACCACGGCTACGCGGTGCTCGCGCTCGACCTGCCCGGCCACGGCCGCAGCGAAGGCGAGGCCTTGGCGAGTGTCGAGGCCATGGCCGACGCCATCGCGCCGCGGCTGGCGGCCGCCACCGGCCAGCCTCTGCTGCTGGTGGGGCACAGCATGGGCTCGCTGATCTCGCTCGAGCTCGCGCGCCGCCTCGGGCCGCGCGTGGCCGGCGTGGCGCTGCTGGGCGCCGCCTTCCCGATGAAGGTCTCGGATTCGCTGCTTGCCGCCACGCGCGAGGCGCCCGACGCGGCCATCGAGATGATCGACGTCTGGTCGCACGCGCCCTCGATCGCCGCCTTCAACCGGCCGTTGTCCTCGCCGGGGCCGGGCTTCTCCATTCCCGGCCAGGG
>JAKLDZ010000926.1 GCA_022703255.1 Myxococcota bacterium
CGACGGAAGAGAGAGTGAGCCCCGTCCGGCTTTCTGCATTCTTCTCTTCTTTGCTTCCGCTCTTCTTCGCTTCCTCATTATTTATTCGCTTCTCTCTTTTCACTGCAGGGTGCTGGTCATGATCATTCGGGCCAGCCGTCCCGGATCGATCTTCTCGATGTCCTGGGGGACGTTCTGCCCGTTGGTCACCCACGAGACGGGTTTGCGTTCCTGGTCGATGACGTTGTAGATCCTGCCGAAATGCCGGCTCTCGTCGAGCTTCGTGAAGATGATCGACTGGTAGCCGACGGGTTTGAAGCGCGCGACGTTCTCGGCCAGGTTGTCCTGGCTCGACGTCAGGGGCAGCAGGAGACTGGTTTCGACGGGGGCGTCGAGATGGAAGAGATCCCGCAGCCTGTCGATGTAGCCGGACTCCGCGGAATTCTTGCCGGGCGTGTCCACCAGGACGAGGTCGCGATCCGAAAGCTTCGCCAGGGCCACGCGGAAGGCCGCCTTGTCGGGG
>JAKLDZ010000927.1 GCA_022703255.1 Myxococcota bacterium
CCGCTGGGCGAAATGGCTGCAGAAATGGCACGCGGCGCTGGAACGAGAGGGGTGCCCCCCGGCGAGCGTGTCGGAGGCAATGAAGCGAGTCAACCCCAAGTACATTCCGAGAGAGTGGATGATGGTAGAGGCGTATCGAAGCGCCACGGACACAGGGGAATACAGCCTGGTGCAGCGTTTGCACAACGTGCTGGAAGACCCGTACGGCGAACAGTCCGAGGCTGTGGCAGCGCTATATTACAAAAAGAAAGACGAGAGGTTCTTTGATCTGGGCGGAACGTCGCACTGCAGTTGCTCTTCGTAGTGGGATACTCACCCAACCGGCCAGAACCGGCCGGTCAGCCTCTCGCAACCGCGGTCATTCGAGCGGCAGCTCTACTCCGAAAACTGCCGTATGACCTACTTCGGGACGTCGGCCTTTGCCGCCATTCGGCAGGCTGGTTGATTCAGTCAGCAATGCGTCGAGAAGCAGCCCATCGATAGGCAATCCCGCTGAACGGC
>JAKLDZ010000928.1 GCA_022703255.1 Myxococcota bacterium
AAACACGGCCAGCGCCGCGCCCGCCACCGCCAGCATGGCCACGCCCACCCAGGCGGTGGCGCCGTGCAGCTGCGCCAGGCCGTTGAGCAGCAGCAAGATGACGACCGCGGCCAGCATCAGGCCGGCCAGGTCGAGCTCGGCCTCGGTGTCGAGTGCGCGGCCGCCGGGCGCGCTGTGCGGCAGCAGCTTCCAGGCCAGCGGCAGCGCCAGCACGCAAAACGGCGCGGCCACGAAGAAGATGCTGCGCCAGCCCCACCATTCCACCAGCACGCCGCCAATGCTGGGGCCCAGCGCCGGGGCCAGCACCACGGCCGCGCCAAACAGGCCCATGGCGCGGCCGTGCTCGTGCGACGCAAAGGCGCGCAACACGATGATCGCCGGGATGGGTTGCAGCACGCCCGCGGCCAGGCCCTCGGCCACGCGCATGGCCATCACCAGCGCATAGCTGTTGGCCAGCCCGCCCACCACGCTGCCCGCCAGCAGCAGCGCCACCGCGCCCAG
>JAKLDZ010000929.1 GCA_022703255.1 Myxococcota bacterium
CAGGACGATGAAGGTCAGCAGCATCGAGAAGGGGATGGCGATGCCGACGAACAGCGCGTTCACGAAGCCCATGAACAAGAATAGCACCCCGACCACGAGGATGAGACCCGAGATGATGTTGTTCTCGAGGTCCTTGACCATGAAGCGGATGTCTTCGCTCTGGTCGCCGACGATGCTCACCTCCGTGCCGGCGGGGAACGTCGGCTGCAAGCGATCGATGGTCGCGCGCACCTCGTCCGCGATGGAGATGATGTTCTCGCCGGTGCGCTTCTTCACCAGCAGGATGACGCCGTCGCGGCCGTTGACCCGCGAGATGGTCTCGCGGTCCTTGACCCCGAAGCGCACCGTGGCGACGTCGCGCACGTAGACGGGCGGGGCCACGCCGGGGTTGACGACGAAATCGAGGATCTTCTCGACCGTATCGACCTCACCCGGCACGCGGACCTGGTAGTCGAACTGTCCGAGCGAGAGCTTGCCGCCGGGGATGGTCAGGTTCTGCA
>JAKLDZ010000093.1 GCA_022703255.1 Myxococcota bacterium
GTAGATCGACGTCCCCACGTAGATCACCGCCAGCGAGCCCCGGAGCGGCACCCCGAACAGCCAGGATCCCACCACCAGAATCGCTGTCACCACGATCAGCCCCAGCCCCGCAAATGGCAAGCACTTGCCCAGGAGCAGCACCGCCGGCTGGATCGGCGTCACCAGGATCTGCTCCATCGTGCCCATCTCCCGCTCCCGCGCTATCCCCATCGCCGTCACGATCGTCGTCACCACCAGCAGCGCCATCGCCGCCACCCCCGGCACCATGTAGACCGCACTCTTCATCCGAGGGTTGTACAGCACCCGCGGAACCAGCCGCGCCTGCGCCGGACTCACCACTCTGCTCTGCAATGCCGCCTGCTGCGCCAACGACGACAACGTCATCCGCGTCCCCCGCTCCAGCAGGAACTGCCCCGCTGCGTTCGACGCGATCTGCGCCCGGTTCGGATCCGTTCCATCCACCAGCACCTGCACCTGCGCCGGCCTGCCGTGCCTCGTGTCCTGCTCGTAGCCCGATGGAATCACCAGCATCGCCCCGGCGCGCCCCGCGTCGATCATCGCCATGCCGATCTCCACGTCACGCGTCTCCGCCGTGCGATCGAAGGTCCCCGACGCAAGGAACGCGTGCGCCAGCTCCCGGCTCGCGCCGCTGCCGTCCTGGTCGCATACCACCGTGGGAATGTGGTCCACCTCCAGGTCCACCGCATAGCCGAGCACCGTCACCTGCAACACCGGCGCAAGCAGCAGCATCACCGCCATGCGCTTGTCCCGGAACGCCTGGCGCAGCTCCTTCACCATCACCGCCAGCAGAGAGATCAACAGGGCCATCCTAGTCGAGCCTCCGCTTGAACCTCGCGCTCGACAGCCCGATCATCACCAACGCGAATACCGCGAGCGCCATCAGCTCCGGCCAGAGCACGTCGACCCCATTGCCCTTCAGAAGAACCCCGCGCAGCACCACGATGAAGTACCTCGACGGAATCACCGCCGAGAGCACTTGCAGCGGCACCGGCATGTTGGCGACCGGAAACATGAACCCGCTCAGCAGGAGCGTCGGCAACATCGACGTCACGAACCCGATTTGCGTCGCCACCTGCTGGTTCCTCGTGGCCACGCTGATGAACAGCCCCTGCCCCAGCATCCCCACCAGAAACAGCAGCGCTGCGCCGAAGAGCAGCCACAATGACCCCCGCACCGGTACCCCGAACAACACCGTGCCCATCGTCACCACCAACAGCACCTGCACCATCCCCAGCACCACGTACGGCGCCAGCTTCCCCAGAATCACCTCCAGCCGCCCCACCGGAGTCGAGAACAGCTGCTCCATGCTCCCCCGCTCCCACTCCCGCGCAACCGTCAGCGCCGTCAGCATCACCGCCATGATCGACAGGATCATCGCGATCAGCCCCGGCACGATGAACCACGCGCTCTTCATCCCGGGATTGAAACGCAACCGCACCCGATCCTGAATCGCAAGCTCCGGCGCCAACCCCGAGCTCTCCAGCATCCGACGGCTCTCCGCCTGACTCATCCCCATCGCGTATCCCAGCGCAATCCCCGCCGTCGTGCCGTCCGCCCCATCCAGCAGTATCTGGCTCTCCGATACCGTTCCGCGCGCCAGCTTCCTGCCGTATCCCTCCGGAATCACCAGCCCCGCCTTCAGCTTCCCCTGGCGAAACCGCGACTCGAGCTCCGACGCATCCGACAGCCGCTCGCGGACCTCGAACGCATCCCCGGCCGTCATCGCCTCCGTCAGATGCCGCGACGCAGGCGTTCCGTCCTGATCCACCACCCCGATCGGCAAACGCTCCAGGTCGAACGACACGGCGTAGCCGAAGAGGATCAGCAGCACTACCGGCATCCCCAATGCCATGTAGACCACCTGCACGTCGCGCACGATGTGGATCACCTCCTTGCGCGAAAGTGCCAGCCACCGCGTCAGGAACCTCCTCGCGGCGCTCATGCCTCCACCCTCCCCAGGCCCGGGTCCGAGGCCTTTCTCACCACCTCGAGAAACACATCCTCCAACGAGGCTTCGAGGATCTCCACCTCCGCCTCGCCCAGCCCGGCCTCGCGAATCGCCCGCACCAACGCCTCGGCATCCGGCGCCGGCTCCTGCAGCCGCACGTGGTATCCCGCCCCGAATCGCTCCACCTGCAGCGCCCCGTCGAGCCTCCCGAGCCACGCCGCCGCCTCCGGCCCCGGACCGCGCACGTGCATCAACACCCCGGGAACGAACGTGCCCTTCAACCCCGGCGGAGTGTCCAACGCCGCCAGCCGCCCGTCCACCATCAGGCCTACCCGATCGCAGTACTCCGCTTCATCCATGTAATGCGTCGTCACGAGGATCGTCGTCCCACCGCGCGCCAGCCCCCGTATCAACGCCCAGAAGTCCCGCCGCGACAGAGGGTCCACTCCCGCCGTCGGCTCGTCGAGAAATACTATCCTCGGCTCGTGCAGAATCGCGCACCCGAGGGCCAGCCGCTGACGCCACCCCCCCGGCAGATCCCCCGCCTTCGTCCCGCGCTCCTTGTCGAGCCCCACCGCCTCGAGCACCTGCGCCCCACGATGGCGCAGCCGCGCGCCGCCCATGCCGTAGGCTCCCCCGAAGAACTCAACGTTCTCCTCTACCGTGAGGTCCGCATACAGAGAGAACTTCTGCGACATGTACCCGATGGCGCGCTTCACCCGCTCCGGGTGCCGCCCCACGTCGATCCCCGCCACGAGCGCCTCGCCCGACGTCGGCGAGAGCAGCCCGCACAACATTCGAATCGTCGTCGACTTGCCCGCGCCGTTCGCCCCGAGATACCCGAAGATCTCTCCCTTGTAGACCTCGAAGTCCACGCGATCGACGGCCGTGAAGGCGCCGAACCGGCGCGTGAGCCCGCGGACGCGAATGACCTCTTCGCGCGTCTCCACTTCAGCTCTCCTCCTCGCGCAGGCGCGCCAGGAACAGGTCCTCGAAGTCCGGCACGGCACCCTCGCAGGTCGCCCCCTGCTCGGAAATCAACGCACGCACCTCGGCCTCGCCCCCGCGCTCCACCACCACGCGCACGCGCGATCCTGCAGGGGACAACGCCAGCACGCGCGGATGCACGCCCAGCCTCGCCGTCAACCCCTCGCGATCACCCCCGACCGCCCGCAGCACGCTGTGCGGGAATCCGCGCACCAGCTCCCCCGGACGCCCCTCCACCAGCATGCGCCCGTGATGCATCAGCCCCACCCGGTGACACCGCGCCGCCTCGTCCATGTACGGAGTCGAAATCAGCACCGCCATCCCCTCGTGCGTGAACTCCCCGAGCAGGTCCCAGAACTCCCGGCGACTCACCGGGTCCACACCGTTGGTCGGCTCGTCGAGCAGCAGCAGCCGCGGACGGTGAAGCAGCGAGCACGAGAGCGCGAGCTTCTTGTACATTCCCCCGGAGAGCGCGTCGGCGCGACGGCTTCGGAATCGCTCCAGCCTGGTCAGGGCCAGCAATCGATCGGCCCGCTCGCGGTACTCCTTCTCCGGCAGACAGAACATGTCGGCGAAGAACGCGAGGTTCTCGTCGATCGTCAGGTCGCCGTACAGGCTGTACTGCTGCGGCATGTACCCGATCCTCTCCCGCACGGCGACCCTGTCGCGCATCGGGTCCTTGCCGTCCACGCGCGCCTCGCCCGCGTCGGCCCCCATGAGCCCCGCGAGCACTCGAATCGACGTCGTCTTGCCCGCACCGTCCGGTCCCACAAGACCGTAGATCTCCCCCGCATGAACCGCGAGCTCGAGCCCGCACACCGCCTTCATGCGACCGAAGCTCTTGTGAATTGCCCGTGCCTCCAGCACCGCCGGCGCGTGTTCCGGGTTCGGGGGCGCAACGGCCATCGCCCGCCTACCTCCCCGTCCCTTCGATCACCACGTCGATGGGCATCCCCGGCCGGAGCTTGCGGTCCGGGTTCGGCACCGTCACCTCCACGGCGTACACCAGACGATCACGGTCCTCCCGCGTCTGCACGTTGCGAGGCGTAAACTCGGCCTTGGCAGCCACGTGAAGGATCGTTCCTTCGAAGGATTCCCCCGGCCACGCGTCGGCTCGCACGGCCACCTTCCGCCCCGGCACCGCTGCCCCAAGCTCCGCATTCGGAAGGTAGAAGGTCGAGCGCATCTCCCCCAGATCTACCAACGTGAGCAGGCGAGCCCCGGGCAGCGCCAGCTCCCCGGGCTCGTAGTTGCGACTGAGCACCACGCCCCCCCGCGGCGCCACGAGCCGGCACTCGCGCACGGCGATCTCCGCACGACGCATCGAGGCCTCCGCCACCTGCACGTTGGCTCTCGCGGAATCGATCTGCGCGGTCGCGGCCTTCTGCGAGCCATACGCTGCCGTCACCCGCGCACGCGCCGCCTGCTCCGACGCCTTCATCGCGTCGAGCTGACGACTCATCGCCACCACTCGTGTATCCATCTGATCGAACGCCGAGTTGCTGACTGCGCCGGAGTCGTAGAGCGTCGAGAGGCGCTGCGCTTCCTTGCTCACGTTCTCCCGGTCCGCGTCGAGCGCCTTGGCCTGGGCCGCCGCCGCCTGGGCGCTGTGGTGGGCTGCGCTGGTATTGCCCGAAGCCGCGAGCACCGACGCCTCCGCGGCCGCGATGGAGGTCTGCGCCGCCGCGATTCGCGCCTTGGTTTCCGCGAGCAACGCTTCGGGCTCCGCGCAGTCGAGCTCCACCAGCACTTGTCCGGCCTTGACCTCCTCCCCTTCCTTCACGTGCACCGCCGTAATCCGGGCGCTGATCCGCGGAGAGACATCCAGCTCCACCCCCTCGATCGTCCCCGAGCCCCCCGCGGGCGCGTGCTTGTACGCGTCGAACTTCTTGATCCGCACAGCCAGCGCAATCGCAAGGCCGGCCACCAGCACGGCGAGGATGATCAGGATTCGTTTCATCGCATCTGCTCCGTGTCCACCGTTCGCTCACCTCCGCGGCCGTGGCTTTGCAGTGCCCGTGCCATGGCCCCCCGTGCGCCCTTCCCCCTCGAGCCGCCCGCGTCCCTGTCGCTTCCCTCGTGCCCCGTCGCCGGCATGACCTTCGCACCCGTCCCGCAATCGAGATGCCCAGCTGCGGATTTCCTGCGGATTCTACCATGCCTCCCCACGCGGTGTACGGAAATGCTACACCCCGCGTCGGGCTCTCGTGGCCCTGCTGTTCGTTCCGCTCGCCGGCGGAGGTCCCATGATCCCCGATTCCCCTCTCGCCATTCCCGACGAACCCTGGGCCCGTGCCTCCCAACCCCTCGTGCTCCGCGTCTTCCGCGGCCGCCTCGCCGTCGTCCCCGCCCTCGGCCTCGTCTTCACCGTCTTCTTCCTCTTCGACCCCGTCCCCTGGAAGCTCGCCTGGATCGCAATCACGACCGTGATCGCCGCGGCACTTTCCCTGTTCGAGTATTGGCGAATCCAGCGCTCCTCCCTCGGTGTCCTCACCATCCAGGCCAATGTCTCCGCCATCCTCGTGCTCCAGACCGCGATCATCTTCATCTCCGGCGGCATCGAGAGCCCGGTGCTTCCCGCCTACGTCCCCTTCGGTCTCATCGCCGGACTCGCCCTCCCGTCCCTCGTCCGCGTCACCCAGGTCGCCGCCATCCCCGTCGGCTTCACGCTCCTTTTCGCTGCAAGCGCCCAGCTCCACTGGCTTCCGCGCACCACTCCCTCCTTCTTCGACCTCGGCCCCGGCTTCGCCGATCGCCCCGTCTACGTCTGGACCAGAACCGGCATTCTCGTCCTGATCATCTTCATCGGCTCCGCCGTCGGGGTCGGAATCCGACGCTCCTTCGAGGCAATCGAGCGCGACGTCGCAGAGGCCCGCAAAGGCGCGCTCGACGGTCTCGAGGCCAGAAACCGCGATATCCTCTCCATCGCAAGCACCGTCGCCCACGAGCTCAAGAATCCCCTGTCCTCCATCCAGGGCCTCGCGCAGCTCATGGCGCGCTCCGCTCCCGCGGGCTCCAAGGACGCCGAACGCCTCGAGGTCATGCGCCGCGAGGTCGCCCGCATGAGCACCGTTCTCGACGAGTTTCGCAACTTCAGCCGTCCTCTCGCGGCTCTCTCCCTGCAACGGGTCCGCCTGCGCGGGATCATCCGCGACGTCGTCGTGCTCGAGGAGGGGCGTGCCGAAGCTCGCGGCGTCAACCTCGAGCTGCGCCCCGGAGACGACGCCCTGCTCACGTGCGATCCCCAGAAGGTAAAGCAGGCAGTCCTGAACCTGGTCCACAACGCCCTGGAAGCCTCTCCCGCCGGCGGCTCCGTGGGCATCTCCCTTCGCATCGATCCCCGGGACTCCGCGCAAGTCGTCGTGCGCGATTCCGGCCCGGGCCTGCGCTCCGATATCGCCGACAAGCTCTTCACTCCCGGACTCACCACCAAGGAGCAGGGCACCGGTATCGGCCTCGTCGTGGCCCGGTCCATCGCCGAGCAGCACGGCGGCACCGTGACCCTCGCCTCCCAAGCCTCCGGCGGCTGCGAGGCTGTCCTCTCCCTCCCCCTGCACGTCGAACGCCCCGCCGCAGGAGCGCCCCATTCATGAAGCCCATCATCCTCGTCGTCGATGACGACGCCGGTGTCCGCTATACTCTGCGCGAAATCCTCGAAAGCGGTGACCTGCAGGTCGAGGAGGCCGCCGACGGCGCGCAGGCCCTCGCCTGGTTGCGCTCCCACCACGCCGACCTCCTCGTCACCGATCTCCTGATGCCCCACGTCGATGGCATGCAGCTCCTGCGGAGTCTGGCCGACGTGCCCGAGGCCCCCAAGGCCATCATGCTCACCGCCCACGGCTCCGAACGCCATGCCGTCGAGGCCATGAAGCTCGGCGCCCTCGACTACTTCTCCAAACCGTTCGACGCCGACCAGGTCATGCACGTCGTGGAGCGCGCCGTCGCCGCCGTGCACCGCGACGAGGAAAACGAACGACTCCGCGCCGAGCTGCTGCTCTCCCAACACATGGTCTTCACCTCGGAGCCCATGCGCAGGATCGCGCTGCTCGTACACCGCGTGGCGCCCCGGCCGGTCAACGTGCTGATCACCGGACCGAGCGGCACGGGCAAAGAGCGTGTGGCCGATGCGATCGTCGCCGGCTCCCCGAGAGCGAACGCGCCCTTCGTGCGCTTCAACTGCGCCGCCGTTCCGCGCGAGCTCGCCGAAGCCGAGCTGTTCGGCCACGCGCGCGGGGCGTTCACCGGTGCCGTCAAGGCGCGCCCCGGCGTCTTCCGCGAGGCCCACGGCGGCACCCTGCTGCTCGACGAGGTCGGCGAGCTCGACCCTTCCACCCAGGGCAAGCTGCTGCGCGTCCTGCAGGAGGGAACCCTCCGCCCCGTCGGCGAAGACCGCGAGGTCGAGGTCAGCGTCCGCGTCCTCGCTGCCACCAACCGCGACCTGCGCCAGGAGCTCGCTGCCAGTCGCTTCCGCGAGGACCTGTTCTATCGCCTCAACGTCGTCGAGATCGCACTGCCGCCGCTGCGTGATCGACGCGATGACCTCTCCCCCTTGATCGACCACTTCCTACGCAAGTTCGCAGAACGATTCGGCACCGGCCCCGTCTCCCTCTCCCCCTCGCTGCGCCAGATACTCCTCACCAGGGATTGGCCCGGAAACGTCCGCGAGCTCGAGCATGAGATCGAGCGCCTCGTTGCCCTGTCCGCCGGCCCCGTCATCGACGACGACGCCCTGGCCGAACCCGTCGTGTCCTCTGCCGAAGCCTTCGGACTCCGCGAGAAGGTCGAGGCCTTCGAGCGCGGCCTCATCCTGCAAGGGCTGCGAGACAACGGAGGCAATCGGTCGGAGACCGCACGCAAGCTCGGCATTGGCCGCGTCACTCTGCTCGACAAGATGAAGAAGTACGGAATCGAGTGACCCCGAGTGGTTGTCCGGGCAAGCATGGTATCCGAGTACCCCTTCGCCCGGACTGCCGACGTGGTATCATGGGAGCATGCGGTCTCGACACTTCTCCGTGGTCGTGGCGGCCTCGCTGCTTTGGGTGGGTTGTACGCTGGAGACCGCAGGCGGTCTCGCGGACAACGGGACCGACGCGGGGATGACCGACACCGCATGGCCGATGGACGGGCCGACAGGGGGTTCGGCGGGCAAGGCAGGCGGAGCCCCGGGAGGCAGCGGGGGGTCGGCGGGATCGGCGCCCGACGCATCGACGGGCGGGACGGGTGGTTCGCAACCCGACGCATCGACGGGTGGAGCGGGTGGTTCGCAATCCGACGCATCGACGGGCGGGACGGGTGGTTCGCAACCCGACGCCTCGACGGGCGGAACGGGCGGATCTCAGCCCGACGCCTCGACAGGCGGAACGGGCGGATCTCAGCCCGACGCATCGACGGGCGGAGCGGGCGGATCTCAGCCCGACGCATCGACGGGCGGAGCGGGCGGTTCGGGTCCCGATGCCTCCACCGGTGGGACCGGCGGTTCGGCGGGACAAGACGCCGCGGCGGCAGGTACCGGCGGCGGAGCGGGACAGGAAGCCGGCGTGCCCGACGCGAGCGATGCGCCGCCCCCGAAGACGTGCGACGAGCTGTTCGGCTCGGCGAAGGGATACACCTACTGCAACGAGAGCACGACCGTATGCACCTTCGCGATGACCACCGACGGTAGCAACTGCAAGACCGCGTGCGAAAGCTTCGGCGCGACATGCCTCGCCGCCTACGACAACGACGACGAGGACTGTGTGGCGCTCCCCGGCTCTGCGGACACCTGCGAGACGAATCGGGGCACCGAGATCTGCGAGTGCTCGAGGCCGTGAACGCTGCGCGCTGACCGTGCGGGAATCCCGTCGGCTGCGCATCTTCCGGCCCGTCCCGACGCCAGGGAACGGCGTCGCGTGTCGGCCCCTCCGGGCACCGGTGATCCTGCGGCGCACGCGAGAGCGCCTCGATCGGCAGGCAAGTGTGCAACAACGGAGTCTGCGACGAGTGCTCACGACGGCGACACCGACAGCGAGTCGTGCGATCCGGGCATGTACTGTCCTCCGGGGATCCGGACCCGGACCTGCAACGACGGGTCATGGGGCGCGTGGAGCAAGTGCGCTGCGGGGACGACCTGGAAGACGTACTACGGCGACGGCGGCACGCACTGCGGCACCGTCGTGTGCATCCAGGTGTCACCGACCGGGTCGAACGACAACCTCGCGATCACGATCTCCAAGGCCAACTCGGGGACGTTGGACAACGACACCGACATCTCGCTGCAACCCTCGGGATCGACGCCGCAATGGTACTACTGCATGCCTACCCCGGGGGAAGACGAGCTACACGATCTACGTGGATCCCGCGGACTACGGGATCAGCCAGGGGAGCACCACTTCGATCAACGCCTGGGTCTGGAGCCCGTGCAACTCCTCCGTTGGCTACCAGACCGAAGACGCTTACATCTCGCGGTGCAAGTAGCCAATCGACACAACGATGCCGGCCTCATCGCCGGAACGCCCACCCGCGCCGTCAGTACACGGGCGTGAGGGGCGCGGCCGTCGTCGAGCCCGCTCCCCAGAACGACAGGTCCGAAGGTCCCCCCGTGGGAATCACCGCGGTCTTCAGCTTCCCACCGTCGAAGGTGATCTCGAACAGGTCGCCGTCGTCGCTGAAGCCGTAGACGCTCCCCGCCCAGAACGCCAGCCCGAACACGCTGCCGTAGCCGACGTCGCCCCAGTTCTTCACCATGTCGCCGGTCTTTGGATTGACCTCGAAGAGGCAATCGCCGCAGTTGCCGCCCTTGACCGTCAGGTAGGCAGCCCTTTCAAGGTGACTTCTTCCGCGATTCCGCCAACAATCGAGCCGTGGAGACGTGAGCCTTGTTCGGGAATCGAGTTCTTTTGGGGACGGGCTTCTTCGGACCTCGCGTGCTCCGCTGGTACTTCGAGAGGTCCGCATGCGATGCCCACCTGACCAACGTGCGACCGAAGGCTGCGGGACTCATTGCCCGGAAGTCTTCCCACACTGTCGGGCCGAGCGCGATCGACATCCCTCCGTTGTTCACCCGAATCTCGTTCGCGATGTAGTAGGCCGACACCTCGTCTTGGACCTTTTCAATGCCGAACTCGGCCCGGAGAGCTGCCTGCACGGTCGACAACACGTTGTGCGTGAACAAGGCAATGGCAAACCCCAGCAACGCCGCTCTCGGGTAGGCAAGTGTGTCGATTTCCCCGTTGAGCATCTGCGTCAGGGATTGAAACATCGTTTCCACCTTCCAGCGCTTCCGGTACAGCTCCGCGACATCAACTCCGGAACCCGCCCCCTTGGGAAGGTTGGTCAGAATCGACATCTCCCCATCACCGTCTCGCGTCGGCTTGTCCAATCGGATGGTGATGCGTCGCGCCTTGAGCTGACCACCTTTCGAATCGCGGATGGTTACGGACTGTTCGAACACCTCTCCTGTCTCCGTGCGCCCGCATCTGCGCACCGTGCCGCCAGAGACGATCGTCAGCTTTGCGTGATGGCGGATAGCGAAGACCGCACCGCGCTCTGCGATTCCGGCGAGGATGGCTGTTGTGCAGAAGTTGCGGTCGGCGACCCAGATATCGTTGGCATTCACCAAGTCCAGGATCTGCTTCGACAACGACCGCTCTTGCGCGTGACCGTCCTCGCACGGGATCATGTGCGTTGCCAGCATCAACTCCGGATCCAGCACCACCAGCGAATGCCCCGGCAACGGCCCGGCGATGCTTCCCCGCAGAACATCCAGTCGCCTTTGCGTAGCGGCCAGGTGACTGCCGTCGATGATCCGCACCCGGTATCCAGCAACCAGCGGCGGCAACTCCCCGTGCATGCCGCGAATCACGGATTCCAGCCGCCCCGCCGTGTGATTCACGAGCGCGCTCGTGATCGCGGGTTCCAAGTGGTTCAGCTTGTCATACAGCGCGGTCAGCGTCACCGGCAGGGTGCCTTTCACGGCCTTGAACGCAGCGTGAACCGACGGCTGGACCTTGCTGACGACCACTCCCATCAGGTCGACCACGGACGAGAACAGAAGCTCCCGCGTATACTGCCGTTCCGCGTGCGCCTCGAACAACGCGTCCAACTCCGAGGGCGGAAGCGCATGTTCAATCGTGGCTCGGGCCATGACGGTCACCGGGGTTTCCTCAACAAACCGCTCGAACAGCTCAGGCAGCACCATGGGAGACGGATTGCCTCAATCGCGCCACGATGGATACCCTGTGCGCTCGCCTACCCATCGATGGATGCGACAACGTGCGCGATGGAGCTGATGGACCTACACTGCTGCGACCTTGAAAGGGCTGCCGTCAGGTAGGTCGCGCCGCCCTGCACCGACACGATGTCTCCGCTCGACTGGTATCCCCCGGTCAACCCGCCAATCGTCGTGACCTTGCCCGTCGTCTTGTCGATTCGCACGTAGTCCGCTCCGAGATACCCGACCAGCGCTTCCTCGTCGGCATCCACCGTCCCCTGCGGCACGAACGACAGCGAGTTCGGGTACGACCCCGACGAGACCTTGCTGCACGCCGCGCTCTGCTTGTTGATCGTGAACAGCCCGTCGAAGGTCGTGGCAAACAGCTTGGAGTCCTTGTCGAGCGCGATGTCGATCACGTCGGTGCAGCCGCTGAACTTGCCCACGATGCTGACCGCCTTGGTCTTCGGGTCGAGCTTGTAGAGCATCTCGCTGCTGTGCCCGAACACCTCCGACTCCAACGGCGGAGGCGCCGCGTCCGGATCGGGCGCGGAGTCGATCAGGATGCCGCCGTCGAGCCCGGACGTGCCCCCCGCACTCCCCGCACTCCCTGCGCTCCCCGCCGCTCCCGCACCGCCGCCCACGTTCGGGGCGATGATCTCGTCGCCGCTCGACGCCGAGCACGCCTGGGTCGTCGCGCCCGCGAAGCAGGCGACAGCGCAGAATGAAGCAAGAATCCAGGGAGCTCGCATACGGGGTTCCTCCAACTCGCACGAAACGGGTAGCAACGACCCTTCGAATACACCCGCGACCGCGCGGGGCGTCAAGCGACGTCACCGGACCGCGGGGTGCTTCGCCGGCCGCGACCGCGTGAGCGGCGGCACGTCGCTGCCGATGCCGAAGGGCAGCACACGGAAGCGCGACTCCGGCTCCCCCGCCCTTCGCAGCGCAGCCTTCAGATCGCGCACCGGCGCGTCCTGCCCTTCGTCGGCCTGCGGGAAGGTCCCGTGGTGCATCGCCACGCTCGCCTGCGCACCGAGGGTCTTGTGCGCCGCCACCGCCTCCGCCGGATCGACGTGCATCGGGGCCATGATCTTCCGCGGCAAGTACGCCCCGATCGGCAGCATCGCGAGCCGCACCGGCCCGAAGCGCGCCCGGATCTGCGCGAAGTGCGGCCCCCACGCCGTGTCGCCCGCGAAGTACACCGGCCCGCCCTCCGCCTCGATCACGAACCCCGCCCAGAGCGTCGCGTCACGGTCGCACACTCCGCGCATCGAGAAGTGCTGCGCCGGCACCACCGTGATCCGCACCCCCGGAGAAACCTCCTCCGACTCCCACCAATCGAGCTCCACTCCCCCGTCGATCTCCTCGTCTTCGAGGATGTCCGCATTGCCGAGCCCGGTGACGATGCGCGGGTGATCCCGCTCCGCCAGCCTGCGTATCGTGGGGATGTCGAAGTGATCGTAGTGATTGTGACTCAGCAGGACCACGTCGATGTACGGGAGATCCTCGAACCGGATCGCGGGCGGTCGCACCCGCTGCGGCCCCGCCCAGGACACGGGCCCAATCCTGTGGGACCACACGGGATCGGTGAGCACGTTGAGCCCGTCGATCTGCACGAGCATCGTGGCGTGACCGACCCAGGTGACGCGCAGCTCACCGCGACCGACGCGGGCCACGGGCGGCGGACCGGGGGGCGCGTCTACGTAGGGGCGCCACGGTCCGGGCCGACGGGACATTCCCCACTCGAGGAAGTCCTCGACGCTCGGCTGATCGCCCGGGGCCTGATTGTGGAACTTCTCGCCGTCGAAGTGCGCGCTCTGGGGTCCGCGCCAGCCGGGGGAGGAGAAGGCGCAGCAACCGGACAGCAGGAGGGCGGAGAGCAGGAGGGAGGGGGCGTGGCGGGGATCGCGGTTCACGCGGTGACGGTAGCATGCGGCGGGGTTGAGGGTGGCTGGGTGACCACGCCACGCTATTGTATCTACACGAGGCGATACCCGAGTCGCGTCGCCGCCGTGTTGAGCCGGGGCAGCAGCGCCGGATCGGCCAGTGCCCGGTGAAACACCGGGGCGGCGGACATGGCCCCTCGTGCGCGGTCGTACAGGGCAACAGCAGGCCGGTTCGCGTTCATGGACGAAGCGTAGAGCAGCCCCTCCACGTCGGGGTAGGCGTCGTAGATCGCCTGTGACCACAGGCGCGCGCGGGGACGCGGGCCGGAGTTGATCGCCATCGAAGCACCTGCGCGGGTCGGCCACTGCCCCCGCAAGCTCAGCAGCTTCACGGACGCCGCCAGCTCGAAGCCGACGAGCCAGGGATCATTCGCCACCCGATCAATCGTTCGGGTCACCTGGAACACCTCGGCGAGGCAGGTCGCGGGCTCGTCGGCGCCGTAGAGGATCCCCTTGGCTTGCAGCTTGGGAGGCGGGTCGTGATGGTCAAAGCGGGCGGTGGTCGGACCGAAGAAGCGGAAGTCGCGCCATGCCGTCGGGTGGGTGCCGCTGGTGAAGTAGACCCGCCACAGCCGGTGCCCGGCAGGCAGGGTAACGACGGCGGCGGGAACACCGAGCGGGTTCGGCGGTGCGGGGAGCTTCGCCATGCGCGGTCAGACCTCCTCGGCGAGGAGGGCGACGGCATCCACGGGCCTGCCTGCGGCAAGCCACGCCCGAGGCGCCACGGGCTTGTCGTCTTCTCCTGCTACCAGGTCGGGATGAGGGGTGACGAACCAGGTCTTAATCGCCAAGGGGTGAGCGTCGGGCCGAATGTGCGGCAACACCTTGTCGATGTTGCGGACGAGCTGGCCCCGCTTCTGGAACTGGAACTTGGGGATGCGCCATCTCCGGCCGTCCTTGATGCCGAAGATGCTTCGAATCCCGTGTGAGAGCCGCTGGCGGAGGCGGCTGGTGGTCACGTGCAGATCCTTGGCTGCCTCTTCCAGGGTGAGACTCTCGCGAAGCATCAGCTCGTACTCGATGCGCGACCGCTCGAGGGCACCTGGTTCATCGGGGCTCCCCTCGTCGAATCCGGCGTCGTCGAGCAGCGAGCCTTCCACGGCGCTGAGTCCTGCGACCATGGGGCGCAACCCCTCGGCGGAGTAGCCGTCCACCGCCGCTTCGACCCATCGCAGGACGTCACGAACATTCGCCGCGCGCCTCTGGGTGCGTGGTCGGCCGACGAGCGCCTGCCCCTGGCCGATGACGAGCACGACGACGTCGCTCGCTTCGTCCTTCCGAGGGGAAGGCAGGCTTTCGACCGCGTGCAGTAGGCTGCGTTTCTGGTTTGCGTTCAGCTTCACGGCTTGCATGCTCACGGGCGTCCTTGGCGCGCTGCTAACAGTGACAGGATCGCGTTAGCTTACGTTAGCATGCGGCCTGCGGAGGCAGAGTGCAAGCGGGATCGCCCAGCGGATGATTGTGGAACGTGTCGCCGTCGAAGTGCGCGCTCTGGGGTTCGCGCCAGCCGGGGGACGAGAGGGCGTGGCGTGGATCGCGGTTGACGCGGTGACGATACGAGGTCACGACGGGCCAGGGCGAGGACCTACGAACGAACTTGTACCCGCGCGGGAACCTGGCGGCACGCTCCGCGAGCCACACCGCCAGATCCTCCATCTGGATGGCGACTGCCGCCGCGCTACTGCCGCGCGACGGCGTGAGCCCCTGTTCGGTCCTCACGCCGTCCGGATCTGCTCTTCGTGTCTCTTCCGGCATGGCAATCGCAAAGGGTTCAAGGGACAAGGATCAAGGGATTCTCACAATCCTCGGGCGCAGCGGAACCCGAAGATGCTGTTGCGGTTGGCCGGGAGGCCGCTGTAGCGCGCGGCCGACCGCAGGTAGCTGCTGCTGTCGCCCCACGAGCCTCCCCGTAGAACACGATAAGTGCCCGTCAGCAGAGCGCAGTTGGTACAGCTACTCCCGGCACCGCTGTACCAACCAGTGTCGTGCCCATCCAAGACCCATTCCCTCGTTCCACCCGCCAGGTCGTATTGCCCCCAAAGACTCACACCCAGCACGTAGCTTCCCACGGGCACGAACGGTGTCTTGGCACTTCCGCCGAAGTTCGCCAGCGTGGAGCTCGGCGCTTCGCTGCCCCATGGATACAGCCGATTCTCCCCGCCTCCTGCCGCTGCGAACTCCCACTCGGCCTCGGTGGGCAGTCTCCCGTGTCGCCGATCGTTTAGTCCCGCCTGATTCCGTTGATTCCCGCGTAGACAGGATCACTGCAGCGGCGTGACGCTGGTGCGTTGGGGAGCAGCGGGTAGCGGTCAGCGAGTAGCGGAGGTGGGGAGGTCAGGGGCTTGGCCCAGGGCGAGGCGGTTGCCTACGATCCCAGGCCACAAAAGATTCGTGGCCCGAGTTCGCAGCTCGAGCCACGGATGCTGCCAAAGGCCGGGAAAAGCAGCCACGGGGCAACACAGTGCCGCCGGTATCGCTCCCCGGCCCGAGGTGGGCCAACTTCGGAGCGAAGGTGCAGCAGCAAGAAGACGGGCGGTTGTTCACGTGTCGTGGTTGTTGTCGCCCCGCGGTCGTGTGCAGCGACTGCGATTGGGGACAACGGTATTGCAGCGGGGACTGCCGTCGCCGGGGTCGGGCCGAGAAGGTCAAGGTCGCCCAGCGCCTGTACTGGCGCAGCAAGAAGGGCAGGACGGCCACCTCGCGGCGTAACCAGGCTCTGCGGATCAGGGCCAAGTACACGGAGCAGATCGAGACGGATCACCCCGCGACACAAGCTTCAGAGCAGCGCAGCCTTGCTCCCGACGATGCACGAGTCGCGGTGGACTCGGCCGTCGGGGTCCAGGAGGGCCCTGCTCATGATGTCGAGGTGGACGAGCGTGGTGAGTATCCGACGGGGTCAGTGCCAATTGCTGACGCTGGAGCCGGGAGGGGGCGACTTGCTCAAGGCGAGACTGCCGCTGCAGCCGCAACACCCGAGGGCTCTGCTGACGCTGCTGGAGGGGCTGGCGCTGTGGAGCGGCACCCCTCTGCATGCTGTCGTGTCTGC
>JAKLDZ010000930.1 GCA_022703255.1 Myxococcota bacterium
GCCGGCCGCGGGCTTCGACCTCGTGTTCCTCGATCCGCCCTTCGCCGTGGGGCTGCAGGCGGAGGCGCTCGCCGCGGCACGCCGGCTGGCGGTGCCCGACGGCCTGGTCTACCTCGAGAGTCCGGAGCCGCTCGGTGCCGAGGCCGCCGCCACGGCGGGCTACGAGCTGGTGCGCGCTGCGACGGCCGGCCGGGTGGCCTTTCATTTGCTGCGCCCCACGGGCGCATGAATAATGGGCCGGCCGCGCACAGGGGCGGCTCGAGCCGGTCAAACAAGACGTCAAGCAAACAGGGAGAAGCTCGCGATGGTCATAGCCGTTTATCCCGGCACATTCGATCCGCTCACTCGCGGGCACGAGGACCTCGTGCGTCGAGCTGCGGGTCTGTTTGCCAAGCTGGTGGTGGGCGTGGCCGACAGCCGCAACAAGAAGCCCTTCTTCGCGCTCGACGAGCGCATCGCCATCGCCCGGGAGGTGCTCTCGCATTACCCCAACGTCGAAG
>JAKLDZ010000931.1 GCA_022703255.1 Myxococcota bacterium
CGAACAGCTCGCTTTCCAGGAGGCCCTCCGGGATCCCCCCGCAGTTGACCGGCACGAATGGTGCGGAAGCCCGCGGGCTGCGGTAGTGGATCGCCCGCGCCACCAGCTCCTTGCCCGTGCCGCTCTCGCCCGAAATCAGCACCGTCGCCGACGTCCCCGCCGCTTTCTCGATCGCCCGGAACACCCCGCGCAGCGCCGGCGAGTCCCCCAGGATCCCGAACTGCGCGTACTCGAGCGCCGCCGCCGGCGTCTCCGCCGTCCGCCGCGTCGACAACTTCCCCAGCGACCGCTTCACGGCCGCGAACAGCTCCTCGTCGGTGAAGGGCTTGACGAGATACTCCTCCGCGCCCGTCTTCATCGCCTCGATCGCCCCCGTCACCGAGGCGAACCCCGTCATCATCATGACCTCGGTGTCGCGAAGGTTCTCGCGCACGTGGCGCACGAGATCCAGCCCGCTCGCCCGCGGCATCTTGAGATCGGTGATCACCAGATCCACCGGC
>JAKLDZ010000932.1 GCA_022703255.1 Myxococcota bacterium
CGGATCTGTTGGGCGGCGGACTTCGGTCCGGCGTTGCCTTCGCTGCGGTAACGACGGATGACATTGTCAGCACCCAGATAGTCGTAGACGTCTTTGCCGATCCGACCGCAAACGGCCCGGAAGTCATTCAGCGCCAGGTCGGCCAGTTCGTGACCGGCTTTTTCGCATCGGGCGACAAGCTGGCCGACGTATTGATGCGCCTGCCGGAAGGGCACACCCTTGCCGACCAGGTACTCCGCCAGGACCGTGGCGTCCAGGAAGCCGCGCTGCGTCGCCTCGGCGAGTCGCTTGATGTTGAACGTCGTATTCCGCACCACGGCGGCGGCGACTTCGAGCGACGCGGCCAGCGTGTCGTGGGCGCTGAACAGGAAGATCTTGTCCTCCTGCAAGTCGCGGTTGTACGCCTGCGGCAATCCCTTCGTGACCGTAAGAATGCCCGTCAGTGCGGCGAAGACGCGCCCGGCCTTGCCGCGGATCAACTCGCACACATCGGGATTCTT
>JAKLDZ010000094.1 GCA_022703255.1 Myxococcota bacterium
GGCCGCTCATCCTGAAGAACGCCGACGCGATGACGATCAAGAGGGCGGCGGTGGAGCGTGGGATGGACACGCTTCGAGACGACGGCGCGCGCAAGGTGCTCGAGGGGCTCACCACGGTCTCGGAAGTCGTGGCAGCCACGCAAGAAGACGTCGCGGAGGAGTAGCGCATGGCCGTCTACGAATACCGCGGAGTCCTCGTCGCCACGGGCAAGCCGACCAAGGGGGTGCGCGACGCCGACAACCCCAAGGCGCTGAGAGCGATCCTGCGTCGCGAGGGGATCATGCTGACCTCGGCCACCGAGGAGGCCAAGGCCAAGGCCAGCAGCCGGCGGAACATCGACCCGTTCGCGATCTTTCGTCGGGTTGGCACCGAGGACGTCGCCTCGATGACGCGCCAGCTCGGCACGCTGGTCCGTGCGGGGATCCCGTTGGTGGATTCCATCAGCGCGCTGACCGAGCAGGTCGAGAAGGAGGAGATGAAGCGCGTGCTGACGGCGGTGCGCGAGCGGCTGAACGAGGGCATCGCGTTTGCGACGGCGCTCGAGCAGCACAAGCGCATTTTCGAGCCGATCTACGTGAACATGGTGGCGGCGGGCGAGGCGTCCGGCACTCTCGAGCAGGTGCTCGAGCGGCTCGCCGACTTCCTCGAGAACCAGGCCCGTCTCAAGGGCAAGGTCGGCGCTGCTCTGGCCTATCCCCTGCTCATGCTCCTCATCGGCGTCGTCCTCGTCAGCGTGCTGATGATCGCCGTCGTTCCCAAGGTCACCAGCATCTTCGAGAGCATGGACCAGGCGTTGCCCTGGTACACCGAGGTGCTCATCGGGGTCTCCAAGTTCCTGGGGGGGTACTGGTGGGTCATCGCGCCGCTGATCGGACTGTCGATCTACGCCTTCCAGCGCTGGAAGCGGGCGCCCAAGGGCAGGATGAAGTGGGACACCTTCACCCTGCGCGTCCCGGTGTTCGGCCGGCTCCTGATGATGCTGGCCGTGGCGCGCTTCTCGCGGACGCTCTCGACGCTGCTGGCTGCGGGAGTTCCGCTGCTCAAGGCGATGGAGATCTCGCACCGCGTGCTGACCAACGTGCGGCTCGAGGAGGTGGTCAAGCAGGCGTCGGGATCCATCCGCGAGGGAGAGAGCATCGCCGAGCCGCTGCGGAGAAGCGGGTACTTTCCGCCGATCGTCACGCACATGATCGCCGTCGGCGAGAAGAGCGGTCAGTTGGAGAACATGCTCGAGAACGTGGCCAAGAGCTACGACTCCCAGGTGGAGGTGCGCGTGCAGGCGCTCACCAGCGTGCTCGAGCCGATCATGATCCTGTTCATGGGCGGATCCGTGGGCTTCATCGCCTTCGCCATCCTGATGCCCCTCATCCAGATGAATCAGTTCGTCAAGTGAGCCCGAGGTTCGACAGGTCCGGAGCATGGTGCGCAAACGTTTGGCCGACAGTTCGATCGTGCTGCCCTGGGAGCGGCGCGGAGGACTGTTCCGTCGCCTCGGGCTGTCGCGCGCACGCCCCCTGTTGGTGACCCTCTCCGTCGTCCTGCTGTTCGTCGTCATCGGCGTCCGGGAGCACCAGAACGCAGGAATACGCGCCACCCAGGCCTCGTTGCTCGTGGTGCGGCAGGCGCTCGATCGGTACCGAGCCGACCACGGGGGCCGGTGCCCAGGGGAGCTCACGGAGCTGGAGAAGGGCAACTACATCCACCGCGTTCCGACGGACGCGTGGGGGCGGCCGTTCGACCTGGCGTGTCCGGGCCGGTTCGAGGCTGCCTCGTACGAGCTTTCGTCCGCGGGCCCCGATGGGGAGCCGGGTGGACTCGATCGGATCGAATGAGCGGAGCGAATGGAAGAGCGATGAGTGAGGGCCTCTTGGGACATCGGATGCAGCGACCGCTGGAGTCGGCGCGAGCTTCCGTGTGTCTGCGAGGTGCTCGAATACGCGCCCTCCCGCTTCTCCCGTGCTATTCCAACCCCTGCTGTGCGGCCCTCTGCCGTCACCGAAGGAGTCTCCTGCCATGAACAAGCCCGCCGCCTTCGCAACTCGTGTCGCGCGCTCCACGCAGCGCGGCGTAACCCTGATCGAAGTCCTGATCGTCGTCGCGATCATGAGCCTCATCAGCGCCGGCGTGACGGTCGCGGTCCTGCCGAAGTTCCGCGGCGCCCAGGTCGACACGGCCACGGGCAATGCCCGCGAGATCCGCAACTCCGCGAACCGCTGGCGCGCCAGCCACGGTGGCAGCGACTGTCCCACGGTCTCGCAGCTCGTGCAGGACAAGGAGATCGACTCCGCCTCCAAGACCGACGACCCGTGGGGCGTTCCGTTCAAGATCCAGTGCACCGAAGACGACACGACCGTCTCGTCTCCTGGCCCCGACAAGAAGGAAGGGACCAAGGACGACATCGTCGTTCCGAGCCCGAAGGGGGGCTGAGCGCCCTTTCGAACCGTTGATGCCGTGAAGCGACATGTGACGACTCCAGCCCGTTCCAGAGGCCTGACGCTCATCGAGCTGATGGTCGTGATGGTGCTCGTCGCGATCGTGACCGCCAGCGTGATCGTGGGAACCGGCGCCGCGGCCAACGCGCGCGTCAAGTCCGCTGCCACGCTCATCATGAGTGCGATCCGCGTCGCCTACGGCCGATCCTCGGCGATGTCCAAGCCGATGCGAGTGGTCTTCGATCTCGATCACGCGTCGATACTCATCGAGCAGGCGGACAAGCCGATGCTGGTGCGTCGCGACGACGAGACGAAGACCGGTGGAGCGGAGGGGGCGACGCCGCAGGAGCAGGCGGCGATCAAGGATGCGGAGAAGATCCTCAAGGGGCCTCGCGCTCCGAGGCCCGCGTTTCGGCCGGTGAAAGCGCTGGGATTCGAGGCAGACGATCCGAGCAAGGGGCGAGAGCTTGGCTCCGGGGTGAAGATCCGTCGCTTCGAGGTCGCGCATGCGAAGGAGCCGCAGTTCGAGGGGCGCGGCTACCTGTTCTTCTTCCCTGGAGGCATGACCGAGCGGGCGGCGATCCAGCTTGCGCGGTCGGGCGAGGAAGAGGCGCAGCTGACGGTGCTGGTGTCTCCGCTGACGGGCAAGGCGAAGCTGGTGGCGGGCGGCAAGTCGATCGATCTCGAGCGTTCCGACCTGGGCGAGCGCGAGGACAGGGGGTTCTGATGCGCAAGCGTGCGTTCACCCTGCTCGAGGTCATGGTCGCGGTGGCCATCCTGGGGCTTGCCCTGACCTCGATCCTGTCGGCGCAGGCGGGGCTGTTCTCCGCGGGATCGCATGCGCAGCGCGAGTCGTTGGCGATCGGGTTGCTCCGCTGCAAGATGGGGGAGCTCGAGGAGCGCCTGCTGAAGCTGGGGTATCCGGAGCTCGACAGCAAGGAGGAGGGGATCTGCTGCGACGATCCGCAGGCAGCGGAGGGGTTCCGCTGCACGTGGGACATCCAGCGGGTGGAGCTTCCGCAGCCCCTGGCGATGGACACGGTCGACGGCGGCTCGTCGATCTCGTCGGTGCTGAACCCGACGGGCAGCGCGAGCCCGATGCCTGCGAGCACGGGGGCGATGGGGGCCTATGGCGGCGGGATGATGCCACCGATGCCGAACGGGGTTGGCGCGTTCGGTACGCTGTTCCAGGTGGGGACGAGCGATGCGGGCATCGGGATGATGGGGTCCGACGGTGGGCTGAGCTCGTTGGCCAACATGATGGGTGGAGCCACGAGCACGGGGGTAGCGGGGCTTGCGCCGCTCGTGATGACGATCGTGTACCCGTCGCTCAAGCCGATGCTCGAGGCGAGCATTCGCAAGCTGACGGTGAAGGTCGAGTGGACGGAGGGGTTGAGGAAGCACGAGCTGACGATCGTGCAATATGTGACGAACCCGATGCGAGGCGGGTTCATGGGGATGCCCATGGGGTCGGCGATGCCGGGGATGCCCGGGATGCCTGGGACTACGGGGCAGTTTGGCGCTTCGAATCCTGGGACGACGACGACCTCGACGCCGCGGCTGCCCGGATTGCCGACGGGGAGATGAGGATGAGGAATCCCCGAGGCATGACGCTGCTCGAGGTGATGGTAGCCATCGGCGTGTTGGCGATGGTGGGGACGCTGATCTACGGGGCAGCCTACGGGCTGACGCGTTCGAAGACGACGGTCGGGGCGAACAACGCGCGGTATCGGGAGGGGCGGGCGGCGTTGCGTCGCATCAACGACGAGATGTCGGCGGCGTTCCTGTCGATGCACCAGCCGATCAACCCGGCGCTCAACGTTCGTGTGACGCTGTTCGCGGCGACCAACGGCTCGCCTGCGGACCGGGTGGACTTCGCGTCATTCTCCCACATTCGCGTGGCCCACGACGCGCACGAATCGGACCAGGCGGAGATCTCGTACTTCGGATCGCCCGATCCGGACGTCTCGGGGAAGGTCGACGTAGCGAGGCGGGAGCAGTCCGTCATCGACATCGATCCGCGTCGAGGCGGGCGGGTCGACGTCCTTGCGGAGAACATCGATCTGTTCGATCTGCGGTATCTCGATCCGATCACGGGCATGTGGCAGGACACGTGGGACACGACGCAGGCGACGGGGCAGATCGGGCGTCTTCCGCTGCAGGTCAAGGTAACGTTGGTGCTGCGGGATGGTCCCGGCGGCAAGAACATCCCGTTCGTCACGCGCATCCAGATGCAGATGACGAGCGCCCTGAACTTCGCCATTCCCCGATGAGCGCGCGACCCGTCTTCCAGCGATCACGGCCCGTCGCGCGGCGCAGGCGCCGTACCGATCAGCGCGGGATCGCGCTGATCATGGTGATGGCGGCGATCACGGTCTTGACGGTGGTGCTGGTGGAGTTCCAGGACGAGTCGTCGGCCGACGTTTCTGCGGCGTTCACGGACCGCGACACGCTCAAGGCGGAGTACATCGCGAAGAGCGGGCTGGCGTTGTCGCGACTGCTGATCGCGGCGGAGCCTACGATCCGCGCGGCCATCGCGCCGATGTTCATGATGCTCGGCATGAAGTCGGCGCCGCAGATCCCGGTCTGGGAGTTTTCGGATCGCGTGCTGGGAGCTTTCAACGACACCGAGGGGGCTGCGGAGTTCACGGCCCTGGCCAGCGTGGATCTTTCCAAGGGCAAGAACCTGGGGCTGCAGGGCGGGCGGTTCGAGCTGGTGATTGTCGACGAGGACTCGAAGCTGAACGTGAACGTGGCGGCCCGGGGCGATGCTTTCAGCCAGCAGCGGGTGGCGATGGAGCTGCTGGGGCTGATGTCGGCCGAGCAGTTCAACCCGCTGTTCGAGGGGCGTGATCGGGACGGGCAGTATTCGGATCGTTCGACGGTGTGCTCGGCGATCATCGACTGGGCGGATCCGGACGAGAGCAGCTTCCCTTGCGACATTCGAGCGATGGCGACGGCGCAGTCGACGGCGGCGGAGGATTCGTTCTACGCGATGATCGATCCGCCGTATCGTCGGAAGAACGCGCCCTTCGACAGCCTGGATGAGCTGCGGCTGGTGCGCGGGGTTGGAGAGGACTTCTGGGCGACGTTCGTGGATCCGGAGCCTGGGAACCCGAAGAAGCGGATCATGACGGTGTGGGGGTCGGGGGCGATCAACGTGAACACGGCGAATGCGCAGACGCTTCTGGCGATCGTGTGTTCGGGGGTCGCGCCGATGACGCCGCTGTGCGTGGATCCGATGCAGACGCAGAAGTTCCTGATGCTGGTGTCGCTGATCCGGGGGTTCACGGCTGGCGCACCGATGTTCGGTTCGCCCAAGGACTTCATCAAGATCATGCAAGGTGGCGGTCTGTTCGGGCCGATGCTCGTGGCGATGGGGGTCCCGCCGGTCCAGTTCCTTTCGGAGGCCGAGACCGCCAAGATGCTCACGACCGAGAGCAAGGTGTTCAGCGTGTACTCCGACGGTGTGGTGAAGGGGTTCCGTCGGGAGACGCGGGTTCGCATCCACTCGGTGGTGGACTTCCGATCGGCTCCTGCTCCGGGCTATGGTCAATCGTGGGCCACGCCCGCAGCGATGGGCTCGGGCGCGATGCCCGGGCAGTTCGGCGCGGGAGTCCCTGCCATGCCCAACCCGGCCGGAACCGGTGCCGCGCAGTTCGGCGCCACGCCTCCGGCCGGAATGGACCCCAACGCCATCAACGGTGCTCTCGCTCCCAACCCCGGCGGCACGATCATCTACTATCGTCTCGAGTAGGAACCACGCATGTCCTGGCTTCTCGGTATCGACATCGGTCATCAGAGCGTTCGCGTCGTGCAGCTGCGAACCAGCTACCGCCACGTCACGCTCGAGTCCGTCCAGGAACGCTCCCTGTCGGAGTTCCCTTCGATAGCCGACGCTATCCGCGCATGCGTCCCGGCCTCGCACGCACGCACGGAGTCCGTTGCGACCAACCTCGAAGGCGACCGGGAGTTCATCCGTCTGCTCGACCTGCCCCCTACGGCCGTCAAGCAGCTCGCCGAGGTGCTCCCCTTCGAGCTCGAAGCGCAGCTCCCCTTCGAGCTCGATCAGACGGTCTTCGACAGCCGTCCGCTTCCTCGCCACAGCAGCAGTGAACCGCTCCAGGTGCTGTGTGCGGTCGCGCGGACCGACGACGTTCGGGAGCGGATCGATCTCATCCGCAGCGGTGCGGGGCTCGAGCCTCAGAACGTGGAGCCGGCCTGCGTCGCGCTTGGAAACCTCGCGCCGTTCGTGCCCGAGCTGCAGGGAGAGGGGCCGATTGCGGTGGCCCACCTCGACACGGATCTGACCGACGTGGTGTTCCTGAAGTCGGGGCAGGTTCACTTTGCGCGGACGGTGAGTGGGGGGACGGGAGGGTTGCCGGCATCGGCGGTGCCGCTTGCCCGGGATCTGCGTCAGACGCTGATGGCGTGGAGAGCGGTGGGGGGTGCGGTTCCCACGGCCCTGTACCTCACGGGCCCCGGAGCACTTCTATCGGGTGCCGAAGCGTTTCTCACCTCGGAGCTCGGGATGCCGGTCACGCCGCTGCCGACGCCCAAGCTCGAAGGCATCACGCCGGAGAACACCGCAGCGGTGATCCGAGCCACCCGGGCGATCGCGCTGGGGCTCGGGCTGACACCGCGCGCCCGCGGGTTGAACCTGCGGCGCGGGCCGTTGGCCTACGAGCGCGGCTACGGCTTCCTGCGCGACAAGGTCCCGCTGCTGGCGGGGCTGGGGGCGGTCATCGCGGTGAGCTTCCTGTTCTCCACGTGGGTCGAGGCGCACACCCTTGCCACGCAGCGCGACACGCTCGAGGAGGCGCTGGGTCTGGTGACCAAGCAGGTGCTGGGCGAGACGATCCGGGATCCGGAGAAGGCGATGGACACGGTGGGGCCGGGGACGACGGGAGCGGACGAGGATCCGATGCCGCACATGGATGCGTTCGACGTGCTGGTGCAGCTGTCGAAGGCTGTGCCGGACGACATCGTGCACGATGTCGAGGAGCTCGATGTGCAGCGCGGCAAGGTGACCATCAACGGCATCGTGCCGACGATTCCCGACACCCAGACGATCGCGGACAACCTCAAGGAGGTCGCCTGCTTCCGCAACGTGAAGGTCGTGCGCACGTCGCAGGCGGTGAACGCCGACAAGCAGAAGTACGTGATGGAGTTCGAGATACGCTGTCCCGGGGAGGGGACCGACAAGGACAAGAAGAAGGACAAGGAGAGCGCTGCGGCCGAGGCGGCATCGAGTGAGGCCCCTGTCAAGGCGGAGGGCAAATGAAGCGGCTGCGGGAGTGGTTCGACGGTCTGGCGGAGCGCGAGCGGCGTTTGATCGTGGTTTTCGGCGCGGTGGTCGGGGTGTTCTGCGTGTTCATCATCCCGTACCTGGTCTCGCTGACGCTCGATTCGCGGCGTGAGGAGGTCGGAGAGCTGCGCAAGGCGATCGGGGTGGTGCAGAGCGCGAAGGACAAGGTGGCGGGACGGCAGCACAAGCGCGACACGATCGCGGCGCGCTACGGGAACAAGGCCCCACCGCTCGCAGGATTCATCGAGAGCGCCGCCAAGAGCGCGAACCTCGCGGTGCCCGAGTCCCAGGATCTGTCCGATCTGCCGCACGGCAAGAGGTTCACCGAGCGGTCCACGACCATCCGCCTTCGCAAGGTCGGCATGCTCGCCCTCACCCGCATGCTCGAGAAGATCGAGGCGTCGGGCCACCCCGTCGTCATCTCCAAGCTCCACATCCGCAAGCGCGGCGGTGAGACAGACTCCTACGACGTCGAGATGAACGTCTCGGCCTTCGACACGGTCAGCACGGGCAAGGACAAGGACGCCCGCCCGGCCGACAGCGCGAAGCCTGCTTCCAGCGGAGATTCCCGATGACGCCCCGAATGAAGAAGCTCCTGCTCTGGGTCGGGTACCCCGCGTTCTACCTGTTCTGCTTCTTCGTCTTCGCGTACCTCACCTTCCCCTTCGAGCACCTGCGCGATCGCATCGTCGTCGAGTTCGCCAAGGACCAGCAGAAGACCGGCGGCACGATGCGCCTCGAGATCGAGAAGCTCACGTCGTACTGGCTCTCGGGGATCGACGCCCGCGGGGTGCGGCTGATCTCGCCGGCGCCGCCGGTGGGGGCAGACGGCGTGAAGAAGCCGGCTCCCGAGATCGAGATCGAGCGGCTCACGGCGCGGGTGTCGATGCTGCCGTTGTTGATCGGCAGAGTCACGGTCAACGTCACGGCGAGCGCCATGGGAGGCACGATCGAGGCCTCGACCTCGAAGAAGGGGGAGGAGCGTCGAATCGAAGCCGATCTGGAGAACATCGCGGTGGGGAGGTTCCCTCCCCTGGTCGACATGGTCGGGTTGCCGATGGAAGGGGATCTGAAGGGGCACTTGGACGTCACGATGCCCGAGGGCAAGCTCGCCAAGACGAACGGGACGATCAAGCTGGCGTTCGCGGACTACGCGGTGGGTGACGGGAAGACGAAGATCAAGGACACGATAGCGCTGCCGAAGATGACGATCGGCGAGCTGACGTTGGACTGCGACATCAAGGACGGGGTGGCGCGGGTGACGAAGCTGGCGGCATCGGGCAAGGACCTGGACTTCTCGGCGGATGGCAAGATCACGCTGAGGGATCCGTTCGCGGACAGCCAGGCGGACATGTACATGCGGTTCAAGTTTTCGGACGGGTATCGGAACCGCAACGACACGACGAAGAGCATATTCGGGGCTCCTGGGAGCACGACGCCGGCGCTGATCGAGCTGGCGGATCCGAAGATGAAGGCGTCGAAGCGCCAGGACGGGTTCTACGGTTGGCATGTGTGGGGCCTGGTCAAGAGCCTGCGCTACGATCCTTCTCCGGCCGGAGCGGCCTCTTCGGGTGGCGGAGCCAACCCGGTACGCGGCGGATTCACGAGGCAGTAGCGACCAGGAGAAGAAAGCCTCCGCAGCGCCGCCGCTTCCCTCTACAATCCGGCGCCGTGCAACGCCCTACTCTCATCGGTGTCATCCACCTGCCCCCGCTGCCCGGCAGCCCCCTGGCAGCCCTCCCCATCCAGGATATCGTCCGCCGCGCAGCCGAGGAGTCCGCCATCCTCGCCGACAGCGGGTTCCACGCGATCATCCTGGAGAACTTCGGCGACCTGCCGTTCTTCCCGCATCGCGTGCCGTCGATCTCGGTCGCTGCGATGACCGCGTGCGCCTGCGAAGTCCGACGTGTCGTCTCCGTTCCGCTCGGCATCAACGTCCTTCGCAACGACGCGAGCTCCGCGCTCGCCATCGCGATCGCGAGTCGCGCGGACTTCATCCGGGTCAACGTTCACTGCGCAGCGAGACTCACCGACCAGGGGATTGTCGAGGGGCTGGCGCACGACACCCTTCGCGAGCGCAAGGCCCTCGGAGCAGAGCGGATCGCGCTGTACTGCGACGTGGACGTCAAGCACGCGGCCGCGATTGCCCCGCGGGACATCGGCGACGAAGCCGAGGAGCTCGCCGAGCGGGCGCTCGCCGACGCGGTCCTCGTCACGGGCGCCGGGACGGGGCGCTCGGTCGCTCTCGGGCAGGTGAAGGCGGTCAAGGCCCGGGTGCACGTGCCCGTGCTGGCGGCCAGCGGCACCACGGAGGAAACGTTGCCGGAGGTGCTTGCAGCGTGCGACGGGGTGATCGTGGGCTCTGCGCTCCGCAAGGACGGGAGGGCGGGAGCCGAGTTGGAGCCTGCGAGGGTTCGCGCGTTCGCCGAGGCATTCGGTCGCGCAGCGAGCCGTGGGGATGGACATGCTCGCTGACGCGATCGATCGCAGGACGTCCCTGCCCCGGCCTCTCCGCGTGCTCATGGTCGCCTCGGAGGTCGCGCCGCTGGCCCGCGCGGGCGGGCTGGGCGACGTCGTACACGGTCTCGCCCGATCGCTGGGCGCGATGGGGGTCGAGGTCGTCATCGTGACCCCGCTCTACGGCATCACCGCGCTCGACTCGGTGCCCCAGGCGCGTCCGTGGAATCGGCCGCTCTGGACTCCGATCGGCGGCGATGTCCGGGACGTCGGCGTTCTGGAGACGAGCATTGCGGACGACGTTCGCGTGTGTCTGCTGGACTGTCCGCCGTTGTACGCGCGCGGAGGGATCTACCGCGACGACGCGGGGGACTTCGCGGACAACGACATGCGTTTCGCGGTGATGTGCTCCTCGGCGCTGCGGGTCGCGGAGGAGATCTGGGATGGTCCACCGGACGTGCTGCACGCGCACGACTGGCACGGAGCGCTCGCGGTGGCCTACGCACGCTTGTCGGATTCCCCGGAGTGGCGCAACGCGGTGAGCGTGTTCACGATCCACAACCTGGCGTTCCAGGGGTTGTTCCCGATTCAGCGAGCGGCAGCGCTCGGGCTGCCGGAGAGCGCATTGCACAACGAAGCGCTCCGCCACGGCGATGCGGTCAACCTGTTGAAGGGTGGGATCGTCTACGCGGATCGTGTGACCACGGTGAGCCCCACCTATGCGCGGGAGATGCTGAGTCCCGAGCTGGGCTGCGGGCTCGACGGGGCGCTGCGCGCGCGTTCGGGGCGGCTGTTCGGCATCGTGAACGGCATCGACACCCAGCTCTGGGATCCGTCGCGGGATCGCGCGATTGCGGCGCGATACGACGCTCACGACATGACGGGGCGCGTTGCGTGCAAGAGCGCGCTCGAAGCGGAGCTCGGGCTGGATCCGGGCTCGGACGCTCCGTTGGTGGGAGTGGTCAACCACCTCATTCCGCAGAAGGGCATCGACATCCTTCTGGAGGCCCTCCCCACGCTGCTCGACGAGGGTCTGAGGTTCGCCATCGTGGCGGTGGGAGACGGCGAGCTGGAGCGCGCCCTCGCGAGCGCGGCGGCGCGCCGTCCCGATCGCGTCGCGTTCCGTGCCGTGTTCGGCGATCCGATCGCTCGTCGCGTCTACGCGGGCGCCGACCTGTTCGCCATGCCGTCGCGCTTCGAACCGTGCGGGCTCGGACAGCAGTATGCGATGCGCTACGGCTCGGTCCCCGTCGTGTCGGCCGTGGGCGGCCTCGCCGACACCGTGGAGCAAGCCGATGACACGGGGGCGAAGGGCACGGGGTTCCTGTTCTCGCAGATCGATCCTGCGGGCCTGGTCGAAGCGATCCGGCGGGCGCTGAAGGTTCGGAAGGACGTTGGGGCGTGGAAGCGGATCGTTCGGAACACGATGCTTCGGGACGCCTCGTGGGAGGCGAGCGCGCGAAGGTACTTTGCGGTGTATCGGGAGCTCGCGGGTGCTGCTCCCCGCCCTTCCCTTCCCCCCCCCCCTCCTGCCGGTGAGGCCGGCTGACACCGACGGACCGCCCTTCAACCGAACCTGGCGAATCGCAACATGGCTTCCAAGACACGCACGGCTCTGACGACGCTCACCATCGACATCGGTGGTCAGGGCATCAAGGGGATGACCATCCAGGGCACCGAGACAATCGCCGCTCCCCGGCACCGTCTCAAGACTCCGCGCCCTGCGACATCCGACGCGGTGATCGACACCATCGTCAAGGTGATGCATCACTTCCACGACTATCACCGCGTCACCGTGGGCTTCCCCGGGGTGGTCGTCGGGGGTGTCGTGGACACGGCTCCGAACCTCGATGGTCGATGGAAGGGCGTGCGTCTCCAGGAGCGCCTCGTGGAGGCCGCAGGGATCCCGCTTCGCGTGATCAACGACGCCGACATGCAGGGATTCGGAGCGATCGAGGGGAAGGGCGTGGAGATGGTGCTCACCCTGGGGACCGGGGTGGGGAGCGCGCTGTTCGTCGAGGGGCGGCTGGTTCCCAACCTGGAGTTCGGTCACCACCCGTTCGAGCACGACGAGACCTACGAGGAGCGGTTGGGCCAGAACGCGTTGAACGAGATCGGGCCGCGCCACTGGAACCGTCGCATGGTGCGGGCGATCAAGCTGCTGCGTCGCATCTTCAACTTCCGCAAGCTGTATCTCGGGGGCGGCAACTCGCGCATCATCGACTTCCAGCTTCCCGCGGACGTCGTCGTGGTGAAGAACTCCATCGCGTTCGCGGGCGGGGCGAAGATGTGGGAGCTCGGCTGAGCGCGTTCGCGCGCGGCCAGCGGAGGGGTTGCAGCAGCAAGGGGGGGGGAAAAGGGGCAGAAGCGCCTGGAGGCTCCTGCCCCGTTGCGTGTCAGGAGTCGATGCCGATCTGGAGTCTGCGTCGGAGGCCGAAGTACTCCTCGCTGACCGAGTAGAGCACGAGCTCCTTGAGGCGGTCCTTGTGGCTGACCGGTGATGCGGTCTCGTCGGAGATCTTGATCATGTCCATGGCCACCTCGAGGTCATGGGCGACCAGGAGGCCTGCGCGATCGGCGGTGAGGTCGACGGCAGCGATCCATCGCTTGAGGTCGAGGGAGCCGCCGCCCTGCAGGAGTTTGGAGACGAGGCTGGCGAGGCGTTCGCGGGTGGGGCCGCTGAGGTGAGCGGTGAGCGCCTTGAGGTTTTCCGCGACGGGGCCTTCGAGATCGGCGGAGATCGGGAACTGGGGGGCGTTCATCTTGATGGCGGCGAAGACCCAGGCCTTGAGGCCGGTGCCTGTGGGGACGAGGTGCCGGACGTACATGCCGGGGCGGTAGTAGCAGAGGTGGCGAGCGACCATGAACGCGGCCTGCTGCTGGGGCAGCTCGATTTCGAACGCTGCTCGTCCCAGGACGATGGAGGGGATCTGGGCGTGGAGGAAGTTGATGCCGCCCTGGTCGTTGATGTTCTGGAAGGTGGGAGGGGCCTGCATCCCGAGGACGCCGGCGGCGTAGTAGATCGTCTGCGAGATCGGGTACGGGTGCATCGACAGCTCGATGGCGTAGCGCTGGTCGTATCCGAGGTTCTCGAGGGTGTCGGCGCGCGTGGCGAGGATGGCCGGCTCGATCAGGGCGAGGATCGCCGTGAGGATCGGGTCGGCGTTTTCGTGCATCAGCAGCTTGATCCAGTCGTCGTCGACGAGACAATCCTTCGCGGGGGCAGCGCCTTCGGCGCGCATGCGGCGGTAGAAGCGCTCCTCGTCGGGCTCTGCGAAGCCGAGGACCGTCAGCGCCTGGCACATGCACCACGCTCCGTCGGCGCGTTTGGCCTCGGTGTAGAGCTTGCGCAGGAGCTTATACGACTCGGCGCGGCTGGCGTTTTGCCTCATGAGCGCGCGGTGAGCGACGACGGCCTTGTCGAGGTACTGCGCGGGGTTCGAGGCGTACATCGAAGCGAGCAGCTCGTTGCGGGGGGGATTCTCCGGATCGAGCATCTGGGCGGCTTCGTATGCGTCGACCGCCTCGTTCATGAGGTTGAGCTTCTTGTGGTACAGCTCGCCGAGCTCGTCGAAGGTCTTGAGGATCGTGTCTCGGTCGGAGCGTTCGGTGGCGCGCTCGAGGCGGACCTTGAGCATCTTCTCGACGCCTTCGAAGTCCTCCTTGTCGCGGCGCAGCTTCAGCGCTTCATCGAGGGCCTTGTCGTTGGAGGGGTCGAGCTCGAGGACCTTGTCGAGGAACTCCAGGGCCTTGTCGGGCTCGTTCATCTGCTGCGAGGTGACCATCGCGGCGGTGTGGATGTACTTGGCCTTCTGCTTCTTGTCGTCGACGAAGTCGGCGAGCTTGAGCACGATCTCGACGAGCTTCTGCCAGTCCTTGTTCTCCGAGTAGACCTGCATGAGGCGCGTGAGGAGCTTGCGGTCCTCGGGGCGCTCCTCGAGGGCGGTGGCGAAGCTCTTTGCGGCGCGGGTGCGGTCGTTGAGCTTGGAGGCGCAGACCTCTCCGATCTCGACGAGCAGGTCCACTCGTTCGTCTCCCGAGGCGACGTCGAGCCTGCGGCTCTTGATGCGGATGACCTCTTCCCAGTCGCCCTTGGTCTCGTGGACCTTGGCGATGGCAGCGAGAGGTTCGGGAGCCGACGGGTCCATGTCGGCGGCTTCGCTGAGGGACTTGAGGGCGGTGACGGCATCGCCGGCGCGACGGGCGGCCTCGCCGTGGCGGAACAGGACGGTGGAGCGGTCGCTGCCGACGAGGCGGGAGCCGGCTTCTTCGAGGATGGCGGTGTACAGCTGCAGGGCGCGCTTGGGGTCACCGTGGTCGAAGAACACCTTGGCGGCAGCCTGCATGGAGTCGAGATCGCCCGGGGACAGCTCGAGCAGCTTGTCGCAGTGGGCGAGGGCTTTCTCGGAGGAGCCGGTGCGCGCGAGGCTGTCGACGTAGCGGCGCAGCGAACGGCCGCCCTGTTCCTTGGGGAGGACGTCGATTCGGGTCACGACGCTTTCGAGGTGGTGGGCTGCCTCGATGAAGCGTTCGGCCTCGTAGGCCAGATCGCCGAGCAGCACGAGCGCGTCGATCTGCGAGGCATCGTAGCGAAGAGCCTCCTTGGCGGCGGTCTCCGCGCGGGCGTTGTCCTTGAGCTTCTCTCGCGCAAGCTTGGCGATTTCCGCGGCGAGTCTCGCCTTGGTGCTGGCGACGTCGGCGAACTCGATCTCCTTGAGCAGCAGCTCGATCGCCGCGCCAGCCTCGCCGCGCTCCGCGTAGATGGAGCGCAGCGCATTCGACGCGGTGCTCTCTTTCGGGTTGGCGTCGAGGGCCATCTTGTAGCGGCTGACGGCGCCGTCGAGGTCGCCTCTGGACTCGAGCATTTTCGCAGCGCGCACGTAGTGCTCACCGCGATCCCTGGGGGTGGCGGCCTTCTCGGCGAGCGCTTCGATGGCCTTGAGAGCGGCGGCGGCATCGCCCGCCTGCTCTCGCAGCATCGCGACGGTCTCGAGGGCTCCGGCATGGCCGGGTTCGATCTCGAGGACTTCCTCGTAGACCTTGATGGCTCGGTCCGGGGCGCCGACGTGATCGGACAGGACCCTTGCGCGCAGCAGGAGGATCTCGAGGCGCCTGGTCTTCTCCGTGGTGAGCTTGAGCTGCCGCTCGTAGACGCCAGCGACTTCCTCCCAGCGGTTCAGCGCGCGGTAATGCTTGCCGAGACCGTCGAGCGCCGCTTCGTGCGCGGGATCGACCTCGAGGATCGCCTCGAGGGCCTTCGCGGCCTTGTCGTGGTCGAGGAACTCGTCCTCCCAGATCTTCGCGATCCGCTCGAAGAACGCGATCTTCTGGCGTGGCGTGGAGGCCAGCTCGGCCTGCCGCTCGAGGTTCCCGAGCAGCTCCTGGAACTTGGAGCTCTTGATGAAGATCTGCTCGAGGGAGGTGAGCGCCTTGAGGTTCGAGTCATCGGCGACGAGCGCCTGCTCATAGCGCTTCACAGCTTCGGAGAACTCCTTGAGCTCCTCGTAGATGCCGGCGATGCGGACGAGGGCGTCGCAGCGTTCGGGGCCGCGCAGGGCGTCCGCGCGACGTTCGAGGATCCGGAGGATGCCGCGGGAGTTCTTCTCTTTCTCGTAGATCCGCAGCAGGGCGTCGCCGGCTTTCATGTGGCCGGGGTCGGCTTCGATCACCTGCTCGTACAGCTCGCGTCCCTTGGCCGGCTCGTTGAGTCGGGTCTCGAGGAGCTCCGCCGCCTCGGCGCGGTAGTCGCGCGCCTTGGCGGGATTGGTGGCGGCATCGGCGCGACGCAGTTGCCGCGCCGATTCGATCGAAGCAGACTTGCGCCAGCGCAGGGCCAGGCGCCGGCCGAGGCCTAACATCAACGCCCGCCGATGATGGAGCCCAGCTTGCGCGTCGACCTGATCGCCGGCCTCACGGCCG
>JAKLDZ010000095.1 GCA_022703255.1 Myxococcota bacterium
CCGATCAGTTCGTCTACTGGAACGCAAGCGATCCGGGCCGACGTCTCGCCCCCGACGTGTTCGTCTGCACCTCGGCGCCCGATAGCGTGTTCGACTCGTGGAAGACCTGGGTGCGCGGAGCCCCCGATCTCGCCGTCGAGATCGTCAGCGCGAGCGACTCCTCTGCTGCGGAGTGGGAGCGCAAGCTCGCCCGCTACCTGGAGGCGGGAATCCAGGAGCTCGTGCGCTTCGATCCCGATCAGCCCCCGGGCGCCAGGCTGCGCGTCTGGGATCGCATCGAAGGCGACCTGGTCGAGCGCGCCGTCGATGACGATCGCGCTTCGTGCCAGCCCCTTGGGCTTCATTGGGTCGTCGCCGAGGATGAGCTGTTGGGGGCGTCGCTGCGCGTGGCCCGCGATGCGGCAGGACGCGAGCTGTTGCCGACCCCGGACGAAGAGCGGTTCAACCACGAGCGACGCGCCGCCGAGGAGGCCCGAGGCCGGGCACAAGCAGAGCAGCGCGTTGCCGAGCTCGAAGCGAAGCTGCGCGAGCTCAACGAGAAACGATAGCACGATGCGCCTTTTCCCTTCCCTCTGCGTCCTCGCCCTCTGCGCCGCGTCCTGCTCCTCCTCCTCCCTGCCCGCGCCCCAAGGTCCTCCCGTCGCCGTTCGCCGTGAGCCCGGCCTCGACGGCCGCATCGCCGAGTTTCCCCGCGCCGGACGCGTCACCCTCGTGGACTTCTGGTCCACCTCCTGCGACCCCTGCAAGCGCATGATGCCGTCGTTCGAATCGCTCTGGCAGGAGCACCGCAATGACGGCCTCGACATCGTCGGTGTCGCCACCGACGACAACCCCGGCCTGGTCGCAGAGCAGCTCAAGTCCCTCGGCATCACCTATCCGAACCTGCTCGACACTACCGGCCAGGTCCGCGGCCAGTACCGCGTCGGCCCGGTGCCCCACAGCGTCGTCATCGACAAGCAGGGGCGCGTGCGCCTCTCCATCGCCGGAGGCAAGGACGACGATCTGCAGCGCGTGCAGCAGGGCGTGCGCGAGGCGTTGCGGGAGAACTGAGCGGAATCAACGGGAAGGGACGCGAGCGCCCGAGGAACCTACTCCCCCTCATCGTCTCCGAACAGCGCCCCCACCTGCAGCTCGATCGCGTCGAACGGCTCCGCGCGCACGCGATCCTCTCGCGTCGCACCCAGGGCGTACAGATAGCCCTCCGGGGTCCAGCGATAGACCATCAACGTCTCGTCCTGCGGATCGACGAGCCAGTAGTGGGGAACGCCGGCCGCGTGGTACACGCGCATCTTGCGCACCCTGTCGCGGCGCGCGCTCGTCGGTGACACGATTTCGCAGACCCAGTCGGGACGCACCTCGATCGGGACCTGGTCGGGGAGCTCGGGCAGGCGTTCACGACGCCACCCCGCCACGTCGGGCCGATACACCTCGCCGGGTGCGAACATCACCAGCGCTTCGGTCACGAACCACCAGCCGCCGGGTTGATCCCCCCCAGGGCGACGGTTGAAAGCTCGGAGCCCCTCGATCGTGCGGCCCTGGGCGTGCCCATGTCTGGCGGATGCAGCGTCCTTGGGGACCAGCTCTCCTGCGACGATCTCGAATCGCGACTCCTCCGGCTGCGCGAGCAGCTCCTCGAGCATCGTCGGCTGTTGCGGCTTTGCCGGGGCGCTCATGCCCGAGAGGATAGCGCCCGACGCCACCACCGGCCAGATGCCCTGGGCGCGATCGACTAGCACTAGGACCGCGTCCAGGTCTGGGGCTACACTGGGCCCCCGTTCTCTAGCCCGGAGTGCAAGGAATGCGAAAAACGATCGCACTGATCTTCGCCGGCGGCCGCGTCGACGAGCTTTCCGTCCTGACCTTCCACCGCCCGAAGTCCGCCGTCGTGTTCGGCGGCTCCTACCGGTTCATCGACTTCGCACTCACCAACCTCGCCAACTGCGAGGCCATAGAGACCGTCGGCATCATGTCCCAGTACAAGCCGTCGTCGCTCATCGACCACGTCGGCATCGGCTTGCCCTGGGATTTCGTCGGTACCCACCGCGCCGTGCGCTTCCTCCCCCCGTACACCGGCCCCGAGCAGGCCCACTGGTATCGCGGCACCGCCGACGCCCTCTTCCAGAACCTCGACTTCCTCCAGCTCCACCGCCCCTCCGACGTCCTCATCGTCTCGGGCGATCACGCCTACACCATGGACTACATGCCGCTGCTGCGCTTCCACATCGAGCGCGGCTCCGACCTCACCATGGCCTTCACCCCGATGGAGGTGGACCCGTCGCGCTTCGGCATCGCGGAGCTCGATGCCGAGGGGCGGATCATGGCCTACGCCGAGAAACCCAAGAACCCCCGCTCGAACCTGGCCTCCATGACCGTCTTCGCGATCAAGGCCTCGGTCCTGGTCGACGAGCTCAAGCGCGCGAGCGAAGCCGCCGAGGGAAAGCAGGGCTTCTACATCTACGACGAGATCATCCCGCGGCTGGTCGCGCGACGCCGCGCTCACGGCTGGGTCCACTACGGTCCCTGGGAGTACGTGCGCACGATCGACGCCTACCATCAGGTCCACCAGGACATGCTCGGCGAGTCCCCCAAGCTCGATCTCGGCGCGTGGAACGTGCGCACCAACAACATGTCCAGGCGCGCTGCCGCGCCCACCCCCTCGCGTCACCTCCCCGGCGCCCAGGTCTCCGACTCGATCATCAGCGCCGGCTGCGCCATCGCGGGTCGCGTCGAACGCTCCGTGCTGTCTCCCGATGTCCGCATCGGCAAGGGCGCGGTCGTGCGCAACTCGATCCTCTGGGATGGCGTCACCGTCGAAGAGGGCGCTCTGCTCGACGGCGTCATCGCCGACAAGCGCACGATCATCGGAAAGGGGGCGCGCGTTGGAATCGGCGAGGAGTGCCCGCCCAACGAAGAGCTATCGCGCTCGCTCACCTGCGGCGTGACCCTGCTCGGCTCCGACGTGAACATCCCTGCGGGGACGCAGGTCGGGCGCAACTGCATTCTGTACCCGCACGTGGGCGCCGATCAGCTCGACTCGGGACCGGTGGCCTCTGGCAGGACGGTGCGCGCTCCGGCGCGCTGAAAGGGCAGGTGAGACGATGAAGGTCACCATCATCTCGAAGGAATACCCGCCCCACGTCTACGGCGGCGCAGGCGTGCACGTGAAGTTCCTCACCCGCGAGCTCGCGCGCAACATCGACGTCGAGGTGCGCTGCTTCGGCGAGCAGCGCATCCGCGAGGGCAAGCTGACGGTCACCGGGTATCGCGCCTGGGACCGCATGTACGAGGGCGACGACTCGCGCTTCAACTCCACCCTCGGAACCTTCTCCACCGACCTGTCGGTCGTGCGCGATCGCTTCGACTCCGACATCGTGCACTGCCACACCTGGTACGCTTCCCTCGCCGGCTACTGGGCCAAGACGCTGTACGACATCCCGCTCGTCAGCACGGTCCACAGCCTCGAGCCCCTGCGCCCGTGGAAGGAGGAGCAGCTCGGACGCTCCTACCACCTGTCCACCTGGGTCGAGAAGCTCGCCCTCGAGAGCTCCGATCGCATCGTCGCCGTCTCCAAAGGCTCCCGCGAGGAGATCCTCAAGTACTTCAACGTCGATCCCGACCGCGTGAAGGTCATCCACAACGGCATCGACCTGAACCTGTACCGGCACATCGAGACCGACTCCACCCGCAAGTCCTTCGACCTGCTCGACCAGCCCTACGTCTTGTTCGTCGGGCGCGTCAGCCGGCAGAAGGGCATGACCTACCTCATCGACGCCATGAAGCACGTCGACCCCGGCGTGCGCTGCGTCTGCTGCACCAGCGCCCCCGACACCAAGGAGCTCGAAGACGAAATCGCCGCCAAGGTGGCCTCCGAGCCCCGCGTGCTGTGGATCAACTACCTGCTGCGCGAAGAGCAGTACGTCGAGCTCTACAGCAACGCCGCCGTCTTCGCCTGCCCCTCCATCTACGAGCCCTTCGGCATCATCAACCTCGAGTCCATGGCCTGCGAAACCCCCGTCGTCGCCAGCGCGGTCGGCGGCATCCTCGAGACCGTCGTCGACGGCGAGACCGGCTTCCTCGTGCCGCCGGCCGACCCCAAGGCGATCGCCGACGCCATCAACAAGCTGATCCGCAACGACGAGATGCGTCGTCAGTTCGGAAAGAACGGCCGCAAGCGGGTGGAGGACCACTTCTCGTGGACCTCGATCGCGCACAAGGTCGAAGAGCTGTACCGGGAAGTGATCGAGGAGCGAAAGCGCGGCAACCCGGCATCCAAGAACGGCTGAACCCCTGGGAGGAACCCGTGGCGATTTCCATCGACGTATTGAAGAGCGAGCGCGAAGCCCTCAAGAAGAAGCTCGGCGAGATCGAGGGCGAGCAGAAGAGCCTTGATCTCAAGGTCAAGGACCTCCGCCAGAAGGAGATCCAGACCAAGCGCGAGATCGAGGCGCTCAACATCCTCATCGACCTGCAGCAGCCCCCGGCCGACAAACCCCTGCCTCCCCCCGCTCCGCCCAAGGCGACCTGAGCGCAGCCCCACTTCCACTCTCGCGTGTCCCTACCGGGCGCGAGCGGAGACCTCAGCGTTCCCCGACGACCCGTGCGTGCGATAGGATCGGCCCATGAGGGTGAAGCACACGTGGGTCATCGGTCTTGCCGTCTGCGCGGTGGTCGCTGCGGGTTGCGGCGATTCCTCCTCGGAACCGGCGAAGCCCGATGTGGGGCAAGGCGGCGGCGCAGGTGGATTCGGCGGGACCGACGCTGGAGGCAGCGGCGCGAGCGGAACGGCGGGCGCCGGAGGCAGCGCTGGGACCGGCGGCACGGCGGGGGGCTCCCCCGGTCAGCCCGCCGTCGCGCGCGCAGGGACCTACTTCGGATTCACCGAGAGGTTCAATCGTTACTACACCGACCTCTCGTGGCAGCCCGCGAGCACCGTGTACGTGAGCCCCGATGGATCCGGCGACGGCAGCTCTCCCACCAGCCCTGCGAGCGTCGGCGGGGCACTCGGAACTGCCGCGCCCGGGCAGCGCATCGTGTTCCTCCAGGGCACCTACTCCGGTTGCTTCGAGCTCGACTCCGAACACAGCGGCACGTACGACGCGCCCGTCGTCCTGTACGGCGAGCGGGGGCAGAACGGCGAGCTGGCGGTGACCATCCACTGCTGCTCGGAGGGACGCAAGACCTGCTTCAACCTCGAGGCTGCGGACTACGTCGCTGTCGACGGATTCGAGCTGGTTGGCGGCGACTACGGAGTCCGCGCCGTGGGAGCGGGCTATGCCTCGAACGAGCACCAGGTCGGCGTCGCGGTCCTGAACGCCATCGGGCACGGGCAGAACAGGGACCCGTTCTTCACGGGACAGTCCGACTGGTACGTGATCGAGCGCTGCACTGCGCATGACTCGGGCAGCGGCGACGGCCATGGAATCTACCTGAGCAATGGCAGCGATTGGAACATCGCTCGATACAACGAGACGTTCGACACGTATTCTTCCGACTTCCAGATCAACGCGGATCCGGCGTCGACCTGCTCCGACGAAGGGGTCGCCTTCGACGATCCGGAGTGCGATGCCGTGGCGGGAAGCAGCGCGACGGGGGGACGCGGAGCGTCGGACTTCATGTTGATCGAAGGCAACTTCTTCCATCACAGCCTGGCGCAAGGCCCCAACTTCACCTCCGTCAGGAACAGCGTCGTTCGCAACAACATCTTCGCCCTGCCCGCGCGCCACGGCGCGAGCTTCTGGCAGGAGACCGACAACCCGAAGCTCGGCTCCTCGGACAACCTCATCGCGCACAACCTCTTCGTGACCTCGGTCGACGATCGCCAGGCCCTCGGAATCATCGTCAGCTCGACCGGCAATCAAATCAAGAACAACGTCTTCGCCGCAGTCTCGATCGATTCCGGTACCGTCGGTCCGAATGCGAGTGGTCAGTTGCTCGCCACGGACGGCAGCACCGTGGGCGCGAACACCTTCGAGCAGAACGCGTGGCTCTCTGGCTACTTCGGATCGGACGACGATGCGGCGGCATACGCTCCGGATGCGGGCGAGCTGCGGGAGACGACCTTCGACGGCTCCTGGTTCGCAGCATTTCCGACGGCTCTGGGGCACGACCCCAAGGCGTTCTTCCCGGCGGACTCTGCGCCATGGATGAACCGGGGCGACTTGCTGCCCGATGTCCCGACGGACCGGGACGGCACGCTGCGCCATGCGCCGGTGGACCTGGGACCGTACGAGAGATAGCAGCGGTGTCGAGGCGTGGGCGTCGCATGCGGGATTTCCTCCAGCCGTCGCCGGCCACGTCCGTACGAGTCCCTACCCCGGTGAGTGAACGCCAGCCGTTCTTGACCATTTCCGACGACGATTGCAGTAGTCTCCGCCGTCGATCGCTGACTCCTTTGCCGCAAGGGACAGAGCCATGGCCCAGAGCTTCACTCGCAACTACTCCGACCACTCCAACGACAACGGCTATCAGTTCGAATTCTTCTGCGACAAGTGCGGCAACGGGCATCGCTCCGCTTTCCAGACGAGCGGCATCGGTCTCGCCTCCTCCGTCGCGAAGGCCGCGGGCTCCATCTTCGGCGGCGCGCTTTCGGGGGTCGGCTGGGGCGCCGATCACATGAAGGACGCCCTGCGTGGCCCGGCCTGGGACACTGCCTTCCAGAAGGCCATCGAGGAATGCAGACCGCGCTTCCGCCAGTGTACTCGTTGCGGAAAGTGGGTCTGCCCCGAGGTCTGCTGGAACCATTCCCGCGGGCTCTGCGAGGAGTGCGCCCCCGACTTGCACGAGCAGGCCGCTGCCATCCAGTCGCAGGTGGCCGTCGAGCAGGCGTGGGAGAAAGCTCGCAGCGCGGACCAGATGCGGGGGTTCGACATCGTCAACCAACAGGTCGCTGTCGGCGCACGCTGCTCCAAGTGCCAGGCAGGTCTCGCGGCCGACGCACGCTTCTGCGCCCAGTGTGGGACTCCGGTCCCCGCAGCCTCGACGGGGCCCAAATTCTGCGCCGGCTGCGGCACGCAGCTTGCGGCGGGTAGCCGCTTCTGCGCACAGTGCGGCAGGCCGTCCTCCTAGCGACGCGCTTCAACACGGGGCGCCGAGAAGGCCGGTGCGTCCGCTCGAGAGTCCGAAGCACGACCGATCCGCGAAGCAACGGATGTGTCGTCGGACGAAGCATCCGCTTCCGCAGCTCGTCACCAGCAGGACGCTTCCGTCTTGCGCCACCCCTCCAGCGTCGCGGCCTCCGAGCCGACCTGCGTGCCGTACTCATTGTAGAACCGGTGCTCCTCCGTCCCCTTGAACGGCGAGGTGCTGATCACCTGCACCATGTTCTGGCTCGTCATGCCCCCGCCGTACTGCAGATCGTAGGAGAACGTCCACACGCCGCCGGAGTAGGTGCCCGGCGCGCTCCCTGACACTCCAGGCGTCGACATCTGCGCCGCCTCCCCTTCCACCTCGAAGACCAGCTCCAGCGGGAACTGCGTGCCCGCCGCATAGTCGTCTGTCGCGGCAGCCAGCGTCTTCACGATGCACCACTGCCCCGCGAGATCCGCCGACGCATTCCCCGTCCCCATCGAGCTGTCGCCGTCGTCGCCGCAGTCCGCCCCGCACAGGCTCAACGCCAACGCCATGCCCACCAGCAGCGAACCACGAATGGAACCAGTACGCGGAATCATCTCGAGTGCCTCACGGATGGGGTTGCCAGAGTCAAGCTTGCGTCCTGTCGCCCGCGATTTTAGCGGCGTAACGTCCTCCCGTCAAGGGGCGGTGAACAGGTGCGCGTTCATGAGATCGTGGGAGTCCCATCCGCGCGTGTGACGGGCCTTGGCGCGGTGCGCACCGCCCGGTCCGACCGCGTGAGCGACGGAAGGGGTCCCGTTCTCCATCCGATTTTCAGTGCCGTGAAGCCGCGGGCGGATCGTCGCCTTCGTCGAAAGAGTCCCGCGTGCTCTCGGGCGGCTGCTCGTCGGGCGTGTCCACCGCCTCCGCGGCGGGCGCCTGCTGTCGCATCGCCTTCTTGCCGCTGACCTCGGCAGCGGACTCCTTCCATTCCACACCGAAGCGTTCCGCCAGGCGTCTCATGTCGGCCAGATAGGCCGCGGAGCGATCGAGGTAGAAGGCGAGGGGAGGGGAGAAGTTCTTGCCGACCAGATCCTGCAGGAACAGCTCCGAGACCGGTCGCTTGCGTTCGAGCAGGCGCTGGGTGCGAAGAATGATCCGGCGCTCCTCCGGGCTCACGGCGGCGAGACGATCGCGGAACACGACCTGAGCGCGCGGCTGCAGCATCCAGAAGTACATCAGGTCGAGGGAGTTGATGATCTGCTGGGCCTCGAGCTCGAGGGTCTCGAGCCCGAGGGTGCGGAAGAACTCCTTGGGAGACGCCAGGCATGCGGCCACGTCCACCTGCGGGAACATGGCCTCGAGCCTGCCGTGCACCTCGAGCAGGCGCGAGATCTTCGAAGAGTAGTCCTTGTGGCGAAGGCGCAGCGCCACGTTCCGATCCGCGGTCCCCTCGATGAACCCGGCGACCGTGTCGGAGGCGAGCTTGCCGATCACGGCGGCCCAGCTCTGCAGCATCGCGGTCGCTGCCAGCCACTCCATGCCGCCCGCGATCATCGCCTGCAGGAGGACCCAGTTGAATGCGAACGCGAGTGGGATGGACAGGACCGATCGGAAGAAGTTGCCGACCGCGGCACCTCTCGGCAGGCCGCGGAAGGTGTTGTGGCTGAACAGGTAGATGCCGTTGGCGAGCCCCATCACGGCGTACAGCGCCAGGGGAGAGGTCGCCGTGGTGACCCCGAGACCCCGATCCAGCAGCAACGACTTCACGAGCCAGTCGAGCAGCGGCACCGAAAAGCCCGTGTACAGCAGCGAGTCGCTCACCCGCCCCCAGCTCACCAGGTCCTTCCAGCTCAAAAGCTGCGATCGGATCACCCCCGCGCCTCCCACGATCGACTGCAGGATGTTGCGCAGTCCGGTGATCCCGAACCAGATGAACGCCCCGAACCACGCCAGCAACCACCAGTCCTTCGTCAGGGCGAACGTCAGCACCGCCGGGATCAACCCCAGCAGGATCTTCAAGAAGTTCTTGGTGCGGCTGTTGAGCGAGCGCCACCGGATCCGCGGAGCCTCCCGATCGTCGTCCCCCGCCAGCGTGAGCCCGTTGCTCGGCTTCTCCGGTGTCCCTCCCAGCGTGAGCAGGTTGCCAGGCGTCGCCATCTGCGTCGCTTCGGGCACCACCACGTACGAGTCCTTGCGTCGATATCCCAGCTCACGCAGCCCGGGGAGCGCCCGCGCGAGCCTGTAGCCCGCGTCCATCGCCCACACGTGGCTCGTCAACGGCACCCACTTGGTGTCGAGCACGGTCTGCACCCGAATGGGCACGACCTCCCGCGTTTCCCCCTTGCGCAACGCCTGCGCCACCGTCGCGCGAGGCAGCGTGTCCATCACCGCCAGCCCCATCCCCGACCACTCGCGCGCGCGTCCCACCGAGTCGGTCCCCATCCGGCAGCCGAGCGCGTCCTTCGCATAGAACCCGAGCAGCCGCTGCAGATCCCCCAGAATGACCCGGAGCTTCTCCACCCGATTGCGCTTCCACTCCTCGGGCTCGTCTCCCTCTTCCACGCCCCGGATGACATCGACGATCATCTTCTTGGCAGCGATGGGGTTGCCCGAGTTGAGCACACGGCGTATCTCGGCGATCTCGCCGATGCGCGGGTTGCGGTTTCGACGATGGTCCTTGAGGTTGAAGATCTCGAGGTGCGTGACGGTCCCCGCGCCCTCGTACAGGATCTCGAGCACGTCCGCGGGGGTCAGGTTGCTCGGGTTGAGCGTGACTTGATATCCGGACCGCAGCTCCTTGAGCTTGCGCAGCAGCTCCGCCGGCGCCCTCTGCAGCGTCGACGGCACCCCGTCGCCGTCGCGCGGAACCGAGATGTCCGCTACCTCGGGGTTCACCGAAGCCCACAGGTGCTTGCGCGCAATCTGCTCCGGAAGGATCCCGTCGAGGAGCTGCACGCGCTGCTCGATCCGCTTCCGATCCGCCTTGGCTGCCTCCACCCATTGCTGGCGGAGCACAGGCAGCTCGGCCTCGGCCTCCTCCATCGCCTGGGCGTGGATGTAGTCGGCCAGGTGCGTCATCGACGGCTGCCCGACCCCGACGTGTTGGAGGAAGTCCTCGTGGCGCAGCGGCTGCACGTGGAGCCCGTAGGTCTCGTTGAACGTGGCGAGGTGATTGCGGTTGAACGAGTCGAGCAGCTCGAGCACGTGCCGCGTGTGCCAGCGCTCGACCTCCCGTCCCTCCTCGAAGAACTCCTTGATCGCGGGACGCTCGAGGAACTCCTGGTACTCGCGGGTGGAGTGCAGCCCGCGGGGCACCCAGATGAACTGGACGTACTTGCCGCGGAAGCGGGCCGAGACCTCGACCGCGGGACGCACGGTCAAGTCCATTGCTTGCGCCGCCTCCACCAGCTCCGTCACCGCTTCGGGCGTCAGGAAGTGGTAGTAGATCACCGTCATGTCGCGGATGCCCTTGATCCAGGCGTCCACGATGAGGTGCGTCGCCGACTTGCGTCCCTTGGAGTTCGCGTCGTGCACGTGGTGATCGAAGGTCACCTGGTTCCACCGCTCGCTCATCTCGAGCAGGTGGTAGTGGCGCAGGTTGCGACGCACGACCTTGGGTCTTCCGGAGACCGCGGAGAAGAACTCGTGGGCCAGCTCGACCTGGCGCCAGGAGTTGCCCCGCTCGCGCACCAGGTCCTTCATGATCTCGATGAGCACCCGTCCGGTGTTCATGAGCATGTCGTGCTGCCCGCCCTCGATGAGCTCGTCGTGAAGCGCCTTGAGCGCCACCAGGCGGTCCTGCGCAGCCTCCGAGTCCAGGGAACGCAGCAGGCGCATCACGGCGAAGGCGATGCGCTGTTGGCGAGTCGCCGCCAGCTCCTTGATCCCGCGGGGATGCAAGTACGGGTTGAACAGCTTGCGCACCCGGTCCGGGCGCTTCTCCTTGCGCTTCTTCGTGACCTCGTTGACCAGCTCGACAAGGTCGAAGTCCTGCTGGTCGAACAGGTAGGGAACCCGGGATCGCGACTTCATCTTTCTGGGCGTCGGGGCACGGACAACCCGCGGGAGCCTACACGCCGGATCCCGGACGCGCAACTTGCCGGCTGTCCGCGTGGCTTGACATGGCCCACGCGCGGAACACAATGCGCGCCGTGAAAAACAGCATCCTCTCTTCCCTCGCTCGTGCCGCCATCCTCGCCGCGGCGCTCGGTCTCCCCCTCTGCGCGCAAGCCTGCGCCAAGTCCGCCGCCCCAGCCGCGGGCGACGCCCAGGCCGGCGGCAAGATCATCGCCGTCGAGGCCGTCCACGACTTCGGAACCGTCACCGAAGGCGATACCGTCAAGCACTCCTTCGTCATCAAAAACGAAGGCTCCAATCCCCTCAAGATCGACCGCGTCCAGACCAGCTGCGGCTGCACCGTCGCCGAGCTCAAAACCAAGGAAATCGCTCCCGGCGCCACCGGCCAGGTCGAGATCGCCTTCAACACCCAGGGTCGTCCCGGCGACCAGAGCAAGATCATCACGGTCCTGTCCAACGACCCCGCGACCCCCAGGCTCAACCTCACCATCAAGGCCAAGGTCGAGTCCCTCCTCGCCTTCGACCAGCCCCGATACGCCGCCTCCAAAACCATGCACGTCGGCGACAAGGAGACCATCGAAGCCTGGATCACCGGCAAGCTCGTCGACTCCGCCAAGCTCGCCATCGATCAGGTCACCGGCGGGGAAGACGCCGCCGCGGAGCTCATCACCAAGACCGAGGGCGACAAGCAGCGCCAGGGCGTGCGCGTCACCCTCAAGGGCTCCAAGATCGGCAACTACCACGGCTCCGTTGCCCTCAATACCGGCGTCGAAAAAGTCCCACGCCTCATGCTCCCCTTCAGCTGGAACGTCCTCGGCAACGTCGAGATCATCCCCCGCGCCATCTACTACGCCACCGGCCCCCAGGCTGGCCCCAACGTCCGCGATGAACGCGTCCTGCAGATCAAGAGCCGCTTGCCCGACTTCAAGATCAAGGGCGTCTCGGTCAAGGAAGGCCCCTTCACCGCCGTCCTCCAGAAACCCGATGGCGGCGTCGGATTCGAAGTCCGCGTCAACGTCACCGACCGCTCCAAGCTCGAAAAGATCGCAACCTCCGCCATCGAGCTCACGACCAACGACCCCATCGAGCCCAAGATCAACGTGCCCATCACCATCTCCTCGGGCCGGCCGCGGATGGGGCCGCCTCCCGGCATGCCCTCCGGCCGTCTGATGGGGCCCGGCATGCCCGGCATGCCAGGACATGGCGGAAGACCCATCCCGATCGTCCCTCCCGCCACCTCCAAGTAGCTCCTCCCGAACTTCTTTCTCCCGGCGGTGGAAGGTCTCTCCACCCATCGGCGTTGTCCCCCTCGAAATCGCCGGCGACCTCGATCCCCTCGGGCACTCTCCCGGCGGACCGTTGTCCCACCGGTCAGTGCGCCCTCGTCTCACGCGGGCGAGCTTCCCTGTCACGAACCCCTTCCGAAGAACGACGTAGAGGCTGACATGGCACGCTGGAAGGCATGGTGGAAGCGGGCGGTCGAGGCCATCCTCGAGGGTTCCCACGGCTTGTGCATGGTGTGTGGGGGGAGGGCCTCGCACACCGTCGTCTGCGAAAGCTGCGGCGTCACCGCTTGCCGCGACTGCTGCAGCGACCGCACCTGTCCCAACTGCGGGGATCCCCTCTGAATCAGCGCGGGTGACCGCTGCTTCGCTGAAGGACCGCGGCCCCGGGCGCTGGTGCTGATTCACAATCGCAGAGCGCGGGGCTACTGGATGGGTCCGGAACGCGAGCCGGCACACGGCTCCATGGTGAACCCCCCCTCTTCCTCGTTCGGCTTCTGCGTGAAGCACTTCGCCGAACACTCCCCCGGCCCCAGGAACTCGAACTGAACGAGCTGCACGTCTCCCACCGCGGGCAGGTGCTCGAGCTGCGCCGAACACGCCCCGTCCACCACCTTCTGCTGGACCGTTCGCGTCTTCGTCACCGTCCGCGAGCAGTACTGCGGCGTGCTGTACGTGTACGTCCCCGACCCGCTCGTCGTCGTCCCGCACTGGTACTGCTCTGTCGTCGTGTAGGTCTCCGTCTTCGATTCGTAGTGGAAGAACTCCGTCGCGAGCTTCCACTTCGCAGGCTCGTTGCGCACGCGCACCGCCCGCGACATCGGTGTCGACGGCACGAACTCCGGCAGGGCGACACGCATGTCGTTGAGGACCGCCGAGGTCGAATGCTGCGGACCGGGTGTCGCGTTGTGCACGAACCGCAGCTTGACCAGCGCGTGCGGTGTGCCGATCGCAGGCTCCTGGTACACCGGCAGCGTGATCACGCACGAGGTGGACAGCCCGGCGAGCGCCGCTGCCGTGACGACGACCCGCCGGCTCATCGTCCGCAGTGCTCCGTGCACCACTTCGCTTCGTCGTCGCACTTCTGCACCCCTTGGCCGTCGCGCGCATCCATGATGCACCGGTCGTGCATCGACTGGCACTGGGCTCGGCACGAAGGAGGCGCCCCTGCGGAGGCCGGCTGCCTCACGACGCATCCTGCGCAAGCAAGCGCCGACAGGAGACCTGCGGCTGTGAGCACGAAGGAAGCTGCACTCATGCTCTTCCGGGTAACAGAACCCCGGGGTGCCCACAAGCCGGGGAGGGCGGCAGATGCGCAGTCGGGGGATGGCCGGCCCTCCTGATCTGGTTGGGCCTGCCCATCGCGAGGGCCTCTGGTATCCTTGTCTTACCACCATGGCGATTCGACGAGGGTTCGCGGGCGTGACGGCACTCGTTGCCGTTTGGGCATGGGTTCAGATCTCCGGTTGCTCCGCGAGCGGCGAGAGCAGCGAGTTCGGAGGTGCCGGCACGGGCAACACCGGAGGGAGCGGCCTGCCCGACGCCGCGGCCGACAGTCTCATGTTCGGCTGCAACACCTGCATCGGAAGCATCCTCAAGGAGTGCGACGACAAGGGGAACCTCATCGGCGACAAGGACTGCACCCCCGAGGTCTGCGTCCCCGGAAAGGGGTGCATGCCCTGCGCTCCAGGCACCACGACGTGCGTCGGCAACGAGGTGCACGCGTGCCTCGACGACGGCTCCGCCGGTGACCTGATCGAGACCTGCGACACCTCTGCGGGGGAGATCTGCGGCGCGGGCAAGTGCGGCACCGAGTGCGACATCCTCGCCGGCTCCAACAGCTACGTCGGCTGTGAGTTCTGGGCCGTGGACCTGCCCAACGAACGCGGCCCCATGGGCACCAAGAACACCTGGGCCGTCTTCTCGCCTTGGGGCGTGGTCCTCGTCAACGCCGGCACCGCCACCGCCTACGTCACCATCGACATCAACGAAGCCCCCTTCGGCCAGCCCGTCTCCACCAAGACCGTCGAAACCAGGACCATGGCCCCAGGCGCCATCGAAAAGATCGTCCTGCCCACCCGCGAGGTCACCGGCATGACCATGAACACGCCGGCCGACCCCGGCCCTCCCATGACCCTGCTCACCTCCGCCGCCTACCGCATCACCTCGTCGTCCCCGCTCATCGTCACGCAGTTCAACGTGTTCGAAAACAGCTTCTCCAACGACGCATCCCTGCTGCTCCCCAAGGCTGCTCTCGGCACCACCTATCGCGTCCTCGGATACCCCACCGCCAACCCCGTCGTCATCGAAGGCATGCCCACCATGCCCGGCGTCCCAGACCACGCCTCCGTCACCGTCGTCGGTGTCGAGCCCGGAACCCAGGTCCAGGTCAAGCTCAGCGCCGACAGCATGGGCAACCCCGACCAGAACCTCCCAGCCGCCAAGGCCGGGGAAACCGTGACCGCAACCCTCGGCCCCTTCGACACCCTGAACATCGCCTCGCGCTCCGACTGCAAGATGGCCGAGATCAACAAGTGCCTCGGCGACTTCACCGGAACCATCGTCCAGGCTTCCCGACCCGTCGTCGTCTTCACCAGCGGCGAACGCGCCATCCTCGGACCCCTCAACGACAACAGCGGCACCGACGGCTGCTGCACCGATCACCTCGAGGAGCAGATGTTCCCGGTCACGTCGCTCGGCAAGAGCTTCCTCATCACCCACAGCCCCCCGCGCGGCTCCGAGCCCGACGTGCTGCGATTCATGGGCGTGGCCGAGACGGCCACCGTCACCACCACGCTCCCCCCTCCCGACGACTCCTTCACGCTCCAACCCGGCGAGATGCGCTCCGCCAACGCCTACAACGACATCGCGGTCACCTCGTCGGCGCCCATCATGGTCGCCCAGATCCTCATCAGCCAGGCCTACACTTCGGACTTCATCGGCGACCCGTCGCTCACGATCTTCCCCCCGGTCGAGCAGTATCGGAAGAACTACACGTTCCTCGTCCCCGGCGACACGTGGACCAAGAACTACTTCGTGATCGCTACGGAGACCGGCAACACCTTCAAGTTCGACGGGGCATCCCTCCCGTCCGGATGCCAGACGGTCACCGGTCCCGAGATCGGTGGTGTCAAGTACGAGGCTCTGCGTTGCCCCCTCGCGGATGGAAGCCACACCGTCGAGGGCGACAAACCCTTCGGCATCACCGTCTACGGCTACGGCTCCGCCGGCTCGTACGCATTCGTCGGTGGCGCGGACATCAAGCCGATCTACACCCCGCCTCCCCTGCTCTGATCCTCCACACCCGCGGCCCGCGCGCATCGCGCTCAATGACATCGCCGCCTCGGGTGGCGTACGATGCTCTCCTGTCCAGGAGACCTCCCATGGCGCTGCGCGATCGCCTCTCGATACCCCTTCTCCCCTCCTCCGCGGCGATCTGCGCGCTCGTCATCGGATGCGGATCGAGCGGAGAAGACCTCTTCCAGGGGGGTGAGGCCGGCGCTGCGGGTGGCTCGGTGACCGCGGACGCCTCGGTGGATTCGGCGCCGGGAACCGGAGGCGCTTC
>JAKLDZ010000096.1 GCA_022703255.1 Myxococcota bacterium
TCTCCCAGAACCCCTCCGAGACCACGGCCACATGCCTTCCCGGGTCTTCGATCCCCCGTCGCTCGAGCACCTGCAGGTAGGTCAAGAACATCTTGAGCGCGAGCGTCGGCGGCTCCAGATGCCAGTGCGTCAGCGCGATCATCCCGCCCGGCTCGACCAGCCGCACGTAGTCCTGCACCGCTTCGCCCGTGTACAGGAAGTTCTCCGTCAGCGCGTTGCCCGCCGTCTGCACCGCGGTCAGCGTGTCCACGCCGCTCGCGAGCACCACGTCGTAGCCCCCGACACGCCTCGACGCATGCGCCCAGTGCCGGGCCTCCGCATTGTGTACCGTGACCCGTGTCTTGTCGTCGCTTCCGAGCCACCGCGTGTACGCCGCTCGCTCCGGGTCCTCCGGCCTCCCGAGCAGCAGCGCGTACATGTCCGGGTTCAGCTCGAGCGCGTCGATCTCGCGCACCCCGTGGAGACGTCCGATCAGGATGTCGATGCCGCCCCCCGGACCGATGATGAGCGATCGGCGGGCGTCGCCCCGTAGCACGTAGGGTGCGGCCCAGAGCGCGGACTTCAGCAGCGGCTCGGCTTGCCGCAGGTCGTCGAACATGTACTGCCGCGAGTTCGCTCCCCCATCGACCAGGATCATCCGCCCCCGCAAAGGCGCGCTCCACAGCCGTCGCGGAATCCCGTAGCGGAACGACACCTGCTCCGACGTCCCCGTGGGGCTCACGTCGATGCGTGCCACCGCGTTCCAGTAGGTCTGCACCGCAGGCCCGAACAACGCGAACTCCCGCTTCACCTCCGCGGCCTTGAACGACACGATGTCGAACCCGATGCCGCGCCGCAACCACCCCGGGGCTGCGAACAGCAGCAGCGTTCCCACCAGCATCGCAGCCGTCGGGACCGCGACCCTGCGCAACGCGCCCCGACGCTTTCCCGCGTTGAGGAGAAGACACGCGCCCCATGCCAGTGACGCCGCGACGGCGATGGCGCCGTAGGCACCACAGCGAGCGAGCACCCACGGTCCTGCGGCGGCGCCGATTGCAGCACCGGACAAGTCCCAGAAGTAGACGAGGGACGGGCGCAGGCCGGGGGCGACGAACATCGCGCTGATGCAGACGCCGGCCAGGAAGAAGACGGATGCGAAGAGGGCGAAGTACAGGGGCATCGCGAGAGCGCCGAACCAGCCTGGAAAGGAAGGGTCCAGGGGGAGCAGGACGAACAGCGCGATCGACAGGGGAACGCTGGCCGAGTAGGCGGCCGCGTACTTCGCCAGACGCCTCGGCAGCGCGGCGTCGGCGCTCGCGAAGAGCCTCCCCCGCGCGTGCACCCACACGCCCGAGGCCCCGAAGCCGAGCAGCGCGATGCTGATGATGGCGAACGTGAAGTGGTGGTCGAGCTTGTTGGCGAACAGCTTGGTGAGCAACACCTCGAACATCAACGTCGAGGCGCTGAGCAACGCGAGCGCGCCGAGCAGCAGGGCTCGAGACGGACTCGGAGGGGGCAGAGGCATCGTCATGCGCCGAGCGTGGGGCCGGGACGGCGCGTGAGCCTACCACGCGCGACATCCCAACGGCTCGGACATCGGAAGGAGCTCGCTCAGTGGCGAGGGCTCGACTCCACCTGAGGAGGCGCCGTGTAGAACGGCTGCTTGGCGTCTCGCAGCCGGAGCAGCGTGGTCTTGCCAGCCTCGAAGACCCCGGTCTGCGCCTTGAGCTCGAAACGGGATCCGTCGTCCGGCGCCTCGAGCCTGCTGCGGATCTCGTACACCCCGGGCTGCGCGAAGATGCTGCGCGGACAGGCCTCTCCCAACAGCACCGTCATCGCCTCAGAGCCCTTCGGTCGCAACGTGTGGAAGAAGTCTCGCACGACCGCGCGCGACAGACTCCCTCCCCCGCACGACGAGGTCTGACCGTCGGGACTCGTGATCGTGAAGGCGAGCTGATCGGAGCGGACGTGGATCAACGCATCGCGATCCCCCTTGTTTCGCAGCGTCGCCGAGACCCGCGCCTCCCGAAGGCTCGAGGCGTCGACGAAGCGCCCGGCCTCGAGCACCAGACGGCTGGTGTTGATGGGCGTGCCCGGAGGCGGCGAGGAGGATTCGGGTTCCTTGGCGGCCGCGGGCTTGTCCGGTTCGGCAGAGGACGACGCGTCCTTGGCAGGCGGCGTGGGGATCCACGTGGTCAAGGAGACGAGACGCTTCTGGGCCGAGAACTCGGATGGGGCAACGACCGGCTCGACCACGAACGGCCCCTTCTGCTTCTTCGCGTTCTTCACCGGGACGTAGCCCCAGAACGCCGTCACCGCGGTGCCCGGGCCGAAGTCGTCGAGGACCTTGCCGAAGCAAAACAGACGCGGATCGAACTTCTCGCTCCAGGTTTCGCCCGGTCCGAGCTCGAGCTCTCGATCGCCGGGGCTGCCGAGCATTGAGGAGGGGAGAGCGCAGTCGACGTACTTCGTCTGGTCGACGGGGCGCACGAGCAGGCGCAGGAGACGGAGGTCGGCGTGGATCCTGACATGCTGCTGCTGGCCGTTCTTGACGCGGAGAGTCCAAGGGCCGGAGGCGGTCGGCGCTTGCACTGCGACGGACACGTCGGGAGGAGGGAGCTGGGGTTCCGGCTCGGGCTTCTTCGCTGCGAGGGAGCTCGGGGCGATGAGAGAGGCAGCGATCAGAGGAGCGGCGAACAGGACGCGATGGGAGAGCATCGCCGCCGGTGGTAGCACATCTCGCGCAACCGTTGGAGCGTCGGCTCGCAGAGGGGACAGACACGGGAGCCGCCCGCGAAGGGCTCGTGTCGACAGGGAGCGAGGTGGGGAGGGAGGAGGGGAGCCGCGGGAGGCGGCTCCCCGAAGGACGGACTACTGGTCGGCCGCCTGCTTGAGGATCTTGAACTCCACGCGGCGGTTCTTCTGGCGTCCGGGCGCGGTCTTGTTGTCCGCGATGGGCTTCTCGGGGCCAAAGCCTTCGGTGACCAAGCGGTCGCCGCGGATGCCCTTGCCCTCGAGGTACTTCTTCACGGCGTCGGCGCGACGCTTCGACAGGTCGACGTTGTGGGCCTTGTCGCCGCGGTCGTCGGTGTGGCCGGAGATTTCGAGTTGCTGGATGCGGAGGTTGGCCCTGAGCAGCGAAGCGACGGCGTCGAGGATCGCGAAGCTCTTCTGGCCCACGATGTCGGCCTTGTCGGTGCCGAACTCGATGGTGCCCTTGATCTCGAGCTTGTCGGCCTTCTGCTCGACGAGCGTGGCCTTCGCGTCGGGGCAGCCGTCCTCGTCCTGGAAGCCGTTGAAGTTCTCCGGCTGAGTGGGGCACTTGTCCAGACGATCCGGGATGCCGTCCTTGTCCTTGTCGACCTCGGGGCAGCCGTTGTTCTCCTTGGTGCCGGGGACGTCGACGCACTGGTCCTCGTTGTCGAGCACGCTGTCGCCGTCGTTGTCCGGATCCGGGCAGCCGTCCTCGTCCTGGAAGCCGTCGGTGTCCTCGGGCTCGGTCAGGCACTTGTCCGGAGCCGTGTCGGGCACGCCGTCCTTGTCGGTGTCGGGGCAGCCGTAGAACTTGCTGGTCTTGATGCGGACGACGTCGCCGCCGTTGTCGGGGCACTTGTCCTCGGCATCGGGGATCGCGTCCTTGTCCTTGTCCGGGACCTCGTCGGGGCAGCCGTCGGAGTCGAGGTACTGGTTGACGGTCTCCATCTGGTTCGGACACTTGTCGTGCTCATCGGGGATCGTGTCCGAATCGTTATCGGGATCGGGGCAGCCGTCCTCGTCCTGGTACTTGTCGATGTCCTCGGGGATGGTGACGCACTGATCCTTGCCATCCTCGACGCCGTCGTTGTCGGAATCGACGGACTCGTTGATGAACATGAGGCCGACGAAGCCGCGGAACTTGGGGACGCCGACGCCCTGGATGACGCCGGCGCCGCCGCCGACGGTGAACTCGAACTTGGACTGCATCGGGCGGATGCGCAGGGCGGGATCGATTTCGAGGCTGTTGGTGCCGTTCTTGTCGGAGAACTTGGTGGAGCCGAAGCCTTCGACGATGGCGCGCACGACGGGGCTGAACCTGTAGCCGGCGGCGACGCCGTAGCGGAACTCGGAGCCGATCTCGGTGGAGCCGAGACGGCCAGCCTTGCGGTACAGGCCCGTGACATTGCCAGCGAGGCCGAGGGCGCCGAGTTGCACGTCGGCGATGCCGCGCAACCCCGCTACGAACGACTCATCCCCGATGTACTTGCCTTCGGCCATGGCCTTGCCGACCGGGGCCGTGAAGAACGCCGTACCGCCGAGTCCCATGACCGACTTGGCGTCGCCGACGAACCGCATCTTGGCCTGGAGCATGGGATCCCCGAGGCCGGCGCCCTTGAGGCCGTCGGTCGCGGGCAGGCCCGTGGAAGCGTTGATCCCATCGCCGTTGACGTAGCTGAACGGGACCCTCAAGCCGATCTGCAGCCTCTCGATCGGAGCGAAGGAGGCGATCATGTCGGCCGTGATCATGTCCTTGATCACGCTGACGTCGTTCTTCTGGAGGGCGTTCGGGTTGTCGCAGTCCGTGTAGGACTTGCAGGACCGGACCATGAACGGGGAGTTGGAGTAGTTGCCGTAGAGGCCGACGGACCAGGCTTTCTTGCCGGTCCAGCGGAGGCCCTCGACGGTGACGTAGTTGCCCGGGCCCGGCGCTGGCGCGAAGCGCTGGACGGAGAATTCCCCGCTCTGGGCGTCCTGTGCGTGCGCGGCACCGGACAACATCACGCAGGCCATCCCCAGCAAGCCTGTGAGGGAGAATGTACGCAGTCTCATCAACCGAGGTCTCCTTCCGGTCTCTCTCTGCAACGTCTGCAACCGACTCACCCCGTCACGGGACGGGTACCCCCGAAGCGGGCGGTAGAAGGCTCGCACGTTCAGGTGCCGCCGATCAACAGGTCTGAGCAATTCCGTGTGCGATTCCCATGCGGGCCGGCGGGGACGGAGCTTCTCCCTTGGGGGGGGGCGGCCGGTTCGTTCAGGTTGCTGCCGCAACCTGCTATGCTGCCGGTCGTGTCTGTCTGCGCCGGGTGCATGAGCGTATTTCCTCCTGGAGGACGGTTCTGCCCCAACTGCGGCGCGCCGGCCCCTGCGCAAGCGGCTCAACCCATCACCGCCACGGGCACCCGTCTCGACCTCGGCTGGGGCCAGGTCATGCTCGGCGACCTCATCGGCGAAGGCGGCATGGGCACCGTCTTCAAGGGCTGGCTCTACTACAACCCCCAAGGCCCCCGCGCAGGCACCCGGCCCCACCCCGTCGCGATCAAGGTCCTGCACCCCCTGCTCATCGCACGGCAGTACATCCGACAGCTCTTCGTGGGCGAGGCCATCGCCTTGCGACGCCTCAGCCACCCCAACATCGTGCGGTTCTTCGAGCTGGTCGAGCCGCCCGGCCAGCTCGCGCTGGTGCTCGAACTGGTGGAGGGGGACTCCCTCGACAAGGTGATCGGACGTCAGATCAGTCGGGCCCAGAAGGGGGGCGCGCTCCCCGGGCTCCCCTTCGCCCGCGCCTGGCACTACTTCGAACAACTGCTCGGCGCCCTGGCGGCCACCCACGAGCTGGGGATCGTGCATCGGGACGTCAAGCCGGCGAACGTGCTGATTCGCACCGACGGTCTGTGCAAGCTGACGGACTTCGGGATCGCGCGGTTGCCGGCCGACGTGGCGCGTCGCAGCGGCGGGATGCAGCCGGGAACGGGGGCGTACATGGCGCCTGAGCAGGTGCTGGGCCGCGATCTCGACGGGCGCAGCGACTTGTACAGCGCGGCGATCGTGCTTTACGAGATGATCACGGGGCGGACGCCGTTCGACGACGAGACGCGGAGCGAGCTGATGGTACGGGCGGCGCAGGTAGAGGAGGTGGTGCCGCCGGTGACGCTGTATCTCCCGCAGGCGCCGCCGGTGCTCGACCTTCTGTTCGCGAGAGCGCTTGCGAAGGAGCCGTCCCATCGATTCGCGAACGCGGTGGAGCTGGGGAACGCATTTCGCACCGCGTTGGGGTTGCCGGTGACCACGGGGTGGCAGGCGCAGCAGGCGTTTGCGAAGCACGCGACGGGGATCGTGGCGCAGGTGACGCCGGAGCCGTCGGGGCAGGCGCCGATGGAGCCGGCGCCATTGCCGGAGCAGAAGGTGAGCACGCGGGGCAGGACGCAGCCGATCCCGATTCCGCATGCTGAGTCGCTGCGGGCGGCGGTTGCGGGGGCCTATCGCTCGTAAGGGCTTGCCGCCGGGGCGCGCGCCGTGCGAGGGTCCCGCCCGCATGTCCCACACCGTCTTCGTTCCGCGCCTTGCGCGCCGTGCTCTCGCCGCGCTCCCCGTGCTGCTCGCTCCTGCCATTTCCCTGGCCCAGCCTGCTCAGCCCGGCCCCGCGCCCGCGCAGCCCCCGCCCGCGCAGCCCGCCCCCGCACCCACCGCGTCCGAGCCCAGCGCACCGCCCGCAGCTTCCACTGCGCCTGCGCCTGCTCCGACGACGACCTCCGCACCGGCGCCTGCCGTTGCCCCCACGGCGACTCCGGCCCCGCGCCCGTCGATCGCGACGCAGGGTGCGATGACGCTCGGGACCGGTGGAAGTCCGGTGGTGACGTCAGCGGCGGAGGGGGGACGCAACATGGAGCGGACGCGCGGGGAGATCGGTGCGCGACCGAGCGACGTGTACGCCGAGGACTGGTGGACGTTCTCGCGTCCGGTGCTGGAGCTGCACGGCTACTTCCGCACGCGAGCTGAGCTGTTCCACAACTTCTCGTTGGGGCGTTCGGATCCTGCGGCGGTGGCGCTCTGGGCGCAGCCTGCGGACACGAGCTACAACCAGTGGTACGGCAACACCAAGACGCCGAGCCACGTGTCGCTGTGCGGATCGAGCGACAACCCCGCGGGCAAGAACTGCTCGGACAAGTCGCAGGCCAGCGCCAACATGCGGTTCCGTCTCAACCCGGAGCTGCACATCAGCGACAACCTGCGGATCATGAGCCAGATCGATCTGCTCGACAACATGGTGCTCGGCTCCACGCCCGAGGGGTACGCGAACACGCCGAACCCCAACGCCAGCGGTACTGGCTACTGGCGCACCAGCAGCTTCGGCTACGTGCCCATCGCCGCCTTCTCCCAGACCCAGGTCGAGCCGACCTCCAACCAGAACAGCTTCCGCAACTCCATCTCCGTCAAGCGGGTGTGGGGCGAGTACGTCACGCCCATCGGCCAGCTCCGATTCGGTCGTATGCCGAACCATTGGGGGCTCGGCATGATGTACAACTCCGGCGACGGCTACGACGCGGACTACCAGTCGACGGTCGATCGGATCATGTTCACGACGGCGATTCGGCCGTTGGATCTGTACGTGGGCGGGGCGTGGGACTTCCCGTCGGAGGGGGCCACGAGCGCGACGCTCAACGCGCAGCAGGGGCAGGCGTACGATCTGGCGCAGAACGACGACGTGAGCCAGTACGTGCTCATGTTCGCGCGGCGGAGGAATCCGACGCTGCAGCGGCTGGATCTGGCGCAGGGAGACGTGGTGATCAACGGAGGTCTCCACACGGCGTTCCGGCACCAGTTCTTGGCGAACGACGAGGGGTTGAACGGGGTAGGGTCGGCGCTCGGGCAGAACCTGGGGACCGACAGCGACACGCTGAAGCAGGGGTACGAACGGCGCAACTTCAAGGCGTGGATCCCCGACCTGTGGGTCCAGATCCTGTACAAGAAGTTCCGCTTCGAGGCCGAGGCCGCGATGGTCGCCGGCTCCATGGACACGATCCCCGGCGGCTCGTATCGCAACACCGCCGACACCTCCAACAACGGCTACAAGCTGCGCCAGTACGGCGTCACCACCCAGACCGAGCTCAAGGCCGTCGAGGACCGCCTGCGGCTGAACTTCGGCTGGGGCTGGGCCTCGGGAGATCCCGATCTCGGCGGCTACAACGCCAGCGGCATCGGCACCCCCGGCGGGCTGACACCGGGCAACGGCTTCTCTCCCAAGGCCGACGCGAGCAAGCGAACCTATCGGATGTACTCGATGCACCCCAACCACCGCATCGACCTCATCCTCTTCCGGCACATCCTGAACCGGGTCAGCGGCTCGTACTACTTCCGCCCCTCGGTGGACTCCGACTTCTCGCGCAATCCCAACGGCCAGCGCCTGGGTGGCGGCGCCGCCGTCATCTGGAGCCGGGCGAGCGAGTTCGTCCAGACTCCCGGACACCGTCGCGACCTGGGCGTCGAGATCGATCTCACCCTCTACTACCAGTCCAAGGACGGCCTGGTGAACGACGATCCCGACAAGATGGGCGGCTTCTACACCATGCTGCAGTACGGCGTACTCTTCCCGCTGTGGGGCCTGCAGCACATGGAAGGCGAGAAGGACGCCGCGGCGCTTCAGAACATGACCCTCGACACGTCGGCAGCGCAGACGCTCCGCTGGTACGCCGGCATCATGTTCTGACAGGTCCCGTCCCGCGGGCCCTCCCCCGCGGCCCCCGCTCGCATCCGCAACGCTCCCCCCACGCAGACGCCGCTCAGGGCGCCTGGGTACCCTGGCAGTCGATCACCGCGACCGGGTAGGCGCCCGGGTCCGTGATGCGCTGGAACGTAAACCTGGAGCCGCCCGACAGGTCGTAGTTGGTCAGCGGCTTGGAGACGATCCCCGAGACGTCCCCGCAGATGAAGTCCGCGGGCTTGCACATCGCCCCCGCTGCTCCTGTCAGCGTGACCGTGGTCTCGAGATCGCTGCCCGAGATCGGGTTTGCCGCCCCCGCGACGGTGATCGCACCGAACTCCGCGACGAAGCTTCCATCGGGCTGGATCGGGAACGGGCCGCCGACGATCGGAGCGCCGACCGGGGTCTTCTTGTCCGACACCTGCAGGGGCTGGATGTCGAAGGAGACCTCCGGTCCCGACGCGCCCTGCGAGATCGTCAGGGTGCCTACGCACAGGATTGGACTCGTCGGCAACAGCTTCGCCGACAGCGAGAACAGATACGGGTCGGCCACATCCGAGGCGCCGAGCGCCTCGCACACCGCTGCCTCGGGCGTTGCCTGGTCGGCCGCGACGACGTCGTCCTCCGCGCCGTCCGGATCGATCGCGTCGGGTGACGAAGCATCCGGCTCCGCCGCGTCCACGACCGATGCGTCGAGCTTTCCCTGGCTTGCCGCGTAGCGGTCGTTGAAGTCGTCGTAGGCGCCTTGGGGGTCGGCGCAGGCGGGCGACAAGGCGAGCGCGAGGACGAGACCCCCGACGCTCTTTTTGGGGGACAGCATGAAGGAGGATGTGCGAGACATGGGGCCGTCACGATTCGATGTGCAGTTGAAGGATTCGTAGTGGCAGCGCGGAACCTAGAACGATTCGGTCACGAACGATACCGCATCGGCGATGCCCACGACATTTTCCCCGGAATTGACACCATGCGAAATCAGACCCGATGCGTCGTGCTGGCTCTCACCCTGGCCGGAGGCCTGCTGTGCGCCAAGATCTCACACGCCTCAGGCATCTCCACAGCACGATTCGGTGCCGAACACGGCACCCCGGTCTCCGCCAACCCCACCGCCGTCTACTACAACCCCGCGGCGCTCGCGTTCTCCGAGCACAGCTACGAGGTCTACTTCGACGTCAACGTGGCGCTGCGGAGCGCTTCGTACCAGCACACGGCGGCGCCGACCGACGAGGCCGAGCCTGCCGGGGCGCAAGGGGCCAACACCGACAAGGCGAAGCTGTTCAACGTCCTGGCGGTCCCGATGTTCGGCGCTTCGGCGAAGTTCGGCAACCTGGCAGTCGGCGCCGGCGTCTACGTGCCCTTCGGTGGGACGTCGATCTGGACGAAGAACGACCGGTTCAAGGACTCCCCCTACCCCGGCCTCGTCGATTCGGGAGCGCGGTGGTACTCGATCAACGGGACGATCCAGTCGACGTACTACACGGCGGCTGCGGCCTACAGGATCGGGAACACGGGGTTGAGCCTCGGTCTGTCGGGGAACCTGGTCAACTCGGTGGTGCACACGATCCGGGCCCGCACTCCCAACGGCACCAACTCCATCCTGTCCGAAGGTCGTTCGTATACCGACACGAGTGGCTGGCACGGCTCCTTCGGCATCGGCGCCTTGTACGAGGCCATGAAGGACAAGCTCTGGCTCGGGGCGTCGTACCAGGCACAGCCCGGGGTCTCCGGGAAGATCAAGCTCACGGGCAAGCTGAAGGGCTCGTTCGCGGGCACCGAGTCGGAGACGGCGGTGCGGATCGACGAGGCGCTGCCGGACGTGATCCGCGTGGGCGTGCGCTACCGGGTCAAGCCGACCTGGGAGCTCCGGCTGTTCGGCGACTACACCCGCTGGAGCGTGTTCGAGGACCAGTGTCTCGGCGCAGAGGACAAGCCTTGCGCGGTGGACGCGAGCGGGGCGGCGTCTGCGGGCAGCGGCGTGATCCAGAACCTTCCGCGGCACTGGAACGACGCGTTCGGCGTGCGCGTGGGCACGAGCGTGTGGCCTTCGGACCCCCTCGAGCTGATGCTCGGCCTCGGCTACGACTCGAACGCGATCCCGGATGCTGCGCTCGACCCGGCGTTGGTGGACTTCCACGACGCGATGGTGGCGCTCGGCGCGCGCTACCGGCTGCTCGGGCACATTTTCGGGGGCATCACGGCGACGCAGTTCGTCAACTTCCCCCGCGACACCGGCGGCAAGAGCGGCAACGCCGCGTGGCAGATGCCGAGCCGCGGGCCCGACGCGGGAGGGAAGTACACGCTCAGCACGACGGTCATCAACGCGAACATGATGTTCGCGTTCTAGAGTCCGGCGCGAAGAGCCGGTCCTCCGCGATGCAGGGTGGCGATCGCCGCGTTAGTTGCTGGGGTCGGGCTCGCGCTCCTTGAGCTCGATCAGGGCGGTGACGCCGACCGGGTCATTGGAGGGAGCGCCGACGGGGAGGTGCTCGATCGTCTTGGTGATGCAGCGCACGACCTTGGGAGGGATGTTGCGCGAGCTGGCGACGATGAGGCCTTCGGCGCGTCCTTGCGCGCGGACGAGGAACAGCAGCTTGAGGCGGGCGCTCTGGCTCTTGAGGCCGCCTTCCTTGTCGACGCACTCGGCCATCTTCCCCTGCACGCGTTTGAGGGAGCGGTGTGCGCGGCCGACGACACCGTTCTCGAAGGAGACGGAGACGACGCGAGCCTTGAAGGCTCCGCTTGCGGTGCCCTCGTCGCCGCCATCGGACTCGGCGTCGTCGGCGGGGGCTTCGGCGTCCCCGATCGGGCCGGCATCCGGAGAGGCGGGCTCGGGGCCATGGAGCATGCCGAGCTGATCGGCGAGGGCGCGGGTGTCGGGGTGCACGTGCAGTGGCGGATCGAGCTCTTCGGGTGCGAGGCAACGCTCGCGGCCGGTGTGGCCGTCGATCACGCTGCCGTAGTAGCAGAGCCTGCTCGACGACGCGGGAGGTGTTGGACGGGAGGCGTCGATGGCGGGGCGAGGCTGGGCAGCATCGGCGGTCTGCGCGGAGGACTCGACACCGGCATCGCGCGGGGCGCGTCGCTTGCGGTGCTTGGCGTTGGCATCGGACGAGGACAAGGCGAGGGTGGCGATCAGGGCGATTCCCGCACCGATCGTGAGCGCGCCGAGAGTTCTCGTCCGAAGGGGCAACACGGCGACGTTGTGCCCCGAGAGGGGGGCGTTGTCGAGGCAATTGGAAACGGTCTTGGCGCGCCGGAAGCAGGGGACTACGGTCGCGGGCCGATGAATCGAAAGCCGCCGATCCCCACGAATCCGCCGCCCATCAGCACGCGCCAACTGTTCGGGACCGACGGGGTCCGCGGGGTTGCCAACGAGCACCCGATGACGCCGGAGCTGGCGCTGCGGCTGGGTCGTGCAATCGCCTACGTGGCGGGACGGGGCAAGGGGCGTCGGCCGCGCGTGGTGATCGGCAAGGACACGCGCCTGTCGGGCTACATGCTGGAGACCGCGCTGTCCTCGGGCATCTGCGCGATGGGCGGGCATGTGATGCTCACCGGGCCGATGCCCACGCCGGCGGTGGCGTACCTCACGGTGAGCATGAGGGCCGATGCCGGGGTGGTGATCTCGGCGAGCCACAACCCGTACCGGGACAACGGGATCAAGGTATTCGGGCCCGACGGCTTCAAGCTGCCGGACGAGCAGGAGCTGGAGATCGAGCGGTTGATGCTGTCGACGGAGCTCGACACGCACAACCCGACGGGGTCGGGCATCGGGACGGCGATGCGGATCGACGATGCCAAGGGTCGGTACGTGGTGAACGCGAAGCAGACGTTCCCTCGGGAGCTGACGCTGGACGGGATCCGTGTGGTGGTGGATGCGGCGCATGGCGCAGCGTACAAGGTCGCGCCGGCGGTCTTCTCGGAGCTCGGCGCGGAGGTCGTGTCGATCGGCTGCCGGCCCAACGGTCGCAACATCAACCGCGATCACGGCGCGCTCTACCCGCAGAGGGCGCAGCAGGAGGTGATCGACCACAGCGCGCACCTCGGGGTGACGCTCGACGGGGACGCCGATCGGGTGATCCTGATCGACGACGCGGGGAACATGATCGACGGCGATCAGATCATGGCGTTGTACGGCACGGAGATGCTGGCGCGTGGGGAGCTTGCGGCGGCGACGGTGGTCGCCACGGTGATGTCGAACCTCGGGCTGGAGCGAGCGATCGAGGCGGCGGGAGGCAAGCTGGTGCGGACCGCGGTGGGAGACCGCTACGTCGTGGAGGAGATGCGTCGCGGGGGATTCGCCTTCGGCGGCGAGCAGTCCGGCCACCTCATCTTCCTCGACCACGCGTCGACCGGCGACGGCATCGTCGCAGCGCTCCAGGTGCTCGCCATCATGCTGCGCAAGGGGCGTCCGTTGAGCGAGCTCGTCGCAGGCGTGATGCGTCGCGTGCCGCAGATCCTCAAGAACGTGACCCTCCCGGCGCGCAAGCCGGTCGATCAGATGCCGCAGCTCTCGCGGTCCATCGCTTCGATCGAGTCGCAGCTCGGGCGTGAAGGGCGGGTGCTGGTGCGCTGGAGCGGAACGGAGCCGAAGCTGCGGGTGATGGTCGAGGGGCCGGACGAGTCGCGAATCGCTGCGTACGCCACGGAGCTGATCGAGCAAGCGCAGCGCGACATGCAGCCGCGGGCGCAGACCAACGGGTGAGGGCCCGATGGAACGGGTCATCGAAGCCCGCGGGCTGACGCGCACGTTCGCCTCTCAAGGCCGCTCGCGCACGGCGCTCGAGGGCTTCGATCTCGACGTGGCCCCGGGCGAGTTCCTCGCGGTGGTCGGTCCTTCCGGCTCGGGGAAGAGCACGTTGCTCGGCATCCTCGGGGGCCTGGACTCGGGCTATCGGGGCACGCTGGCGTTGTTCGGGCGCGATCCGCAGCGCATGACCGACCGGGAGCTCTCGCGCCTGCGCGGCGAGCACATCGGGTTCGTGTTCCAGGCGTTCTTCCTGCTCGACCAGCAGAGCGTGCTCGACAACGTGATGGTCCCCTCGTTGTTCGTCTCACGACACGATGCGCGCGAGGCAGCCATTTCCGCCTTGCGCGAGGTCGGACTCGAGGAGCGGGCCAGGGACCGCGCCTCCGATCTTTCGGGGGGACAACGGCAGCGCGTCGCGATCGCCCGCGCGATCGCGCACCGGCCGCAGCTCCTGCTGTGCGATGAGCCGACGGGGAACCTCGATCCCGGGACGACGCAGCGGGTGATCGAGGTGTTTCGGGCGCTGCACGAGCGGGGGACGGCGATCGTGTGTGCGACGCACGAGGCGCGGCTGGAGCAGGCGGCCACGCGCAGGGTGTACCTGGAGGAGGGGCGCAGCGTGAAGCGCGGCGACGAGGAGGCGCAGGCATGAGGGCGGGGAGCCTCGTGCTGCTGGTGACGCGGGAGATCGCGCGTGCGCGCGGCGCGCTCGCCTCCGCCGGCTTCGGCATCATCGCCGGCACGGCGGCGCTGTTCTTCTTCCTGTCCCTCGGCCTGGGCGTGCGCCAGGTGCTGCTGGGCAGCGTCTTCCCCATCGACAAGGTCGAGCTCGAGCCCGTGGCGAAACCCGAACCGGGCCTGCTCGCCCTCGTCTTCGGCTCCGCGCAAATGCCCGGCGTCGCCCCCGACATCGTCCGCTCCGTCGAGACCATGCCCGGCGTCGACCACGTCTACCCCAAGCTCCGCTTCGCCTTCCCGTGCACCGCCCGCGGCGGCGCCGAGATCATCGGCCACGAAATCGGCACCAGCGAGATGATCGGCGACGGCGTCGATCCCGGCCTCGTTGCCGCCGACGTCAAGCCTCCGTGGAAGTTCGTGGATCCCTGGGAGCAGGGCGGGGAGCCGTGCACCTCGGACGCCGCGTGCACGTCGCCGCGCTATTGCGAGCGCCCGACCGGGGAGGCGACGGGCCGGTGCGTGGATCCGGTGCCGGTGCTGGTGAGCCGATATCTGGTGGAGGTCTTCAACCGGGGGCTGGCACCGGCGCACGGGTTCCCTCCGGTGGGCGAGTCGCTCATCTCGCGGGCGCAGGGGATCACGTTCACCATGTACCTGGGCGACTCGCTGCTCGGACGGTCCAAGCAAGGGGCAGCGAGGCTGGTGCGCGCGCGCATCGTGGGGGTATCGCCGCGCGCGATCGATCTCGGGATGACGTTGCCGCTCGGCACGGTGCGCAGGTGGAACCGGGAGTATGCCGGCGAGGCGGCGGCGAGCTCGTTCTCGAGCGTGCTGGTGGAGGTGCGATCGGCAGGCGATGCGGGGCGAGTGATTTCCGACGCGGCGAAGCTGGGGCTGGTGCCGCGCGACACGCGAGCTCGGGACGTGAGCATCTTGATCGACGGCATTCTTGCGCTGCTGACGGTGGTGGCGTCGGTGATCCTGATCGTGTCGGCCTCCAACATCGCGTACACGTTCCGCGCGCTCTTGCAGGATCGGCGCGGGATCATCGGGCTGTACCGGGCGGTGGGCGCCACGCGTGGGGACATCCTGGCCTGGGTGCTGTCGCTGGCGGCGGTGGTCGGGCTGGCGTGTGCGGCGATCGGTCTCGGCGTTGGCTGGGGGCTCGCGTGGATTGCCGATCGGGTGGCTGCCACGCGCATTCCGGACTTCCCGTTCAAGCCCGAGTCGTTCTTCGCGTACCCGCCCTCGCTGGTGGCGGGCACCCTGGTGTTCGGGGTGCTGTTCGCCGTGCTGGGAGCGCTGGGTCCTGCGCGAAGAGCGTCGAGGAGCGACCCGCGCGACGCGCTGCTGCAGGGGTGAACGCGACGGGGCGCCACACCCGACATGATGCGGTGGTCGCGGCGCGCGACGTCTTCGGCATGACCCCACCTGTGCGCGGGTCCCCTTGCCCAAGCGCTGCACGGCTATCCCAGCCCGGGAGCGTGTTCAAGCTGGGATGCGACCCGCCCCGATCGACGGTCCACACGTCTGCGTGGCCGGGGCAACGATCGGCCCGTATCGCGCAAGGGCTGATCAGCTCGTCCATCTGCGGGAATTGGCTCCAAGCCGGCGGGCGGGGCATCGTGGGCGGAGGACGAGGTCTCCACTTCGCCGAAAAGCGCCTTGGACTTGGCTGGGCGGGGCAGAGCGGGGGCGGGACAGGCGGACGAGGTCGATGGACAAGCACTCCGAAGGAAAGGCCCCGGGGCTGGCTCGCGCGGCTCGTGGGCGATCAGGCCTCTTGCGGTTCGGACCTTGCGAATCGTAGGGTTGTACGCGACGCCAGCGGTAAGAAGAGCAACCGGGAAGACCATGGCCTACGATCAGGACGCCGAGAACGCTGCACAGCGCCACGCGAGCGATGCGTCTGTCCTGCTCGACCACAAGCGCTTCGACAATGCGGGGTATCACTACGGCCTGGCGGCCGAATGCGCGGTGAAGGGCTCGCTGCTGAGGAGCGGGGTCCCCCGAGCCGATGCGGCCATAGCGAGGTTGCACTTCCCGCAACTCAGCGAGGCGGCGATCCAGTCGCTCTCCGGACGACGTGCCACGGGCTTACTCAAGGTC
>JAKLDZ010000097.1 GCA_022703255.1 Myxococcota bacterium
GCCCACGAAGGCCACCTCCTCGTCGATCACGGAGAACTTCTGGTGGTAGGAGGCGATCTGGGTCTGGATTCCCGTGGGAATGTCTCCGAGGTCGACGTCGTGCGGCGGCACCTGGGATTGCACCTGATCCTCGGTGGCGAACTTTCGACCCGCGGAGTCGGTCCACGTGCCGCGAACGCGATCCCCGAAGAGGAAGGGGTCGACGCTGAAGGTGAAGGTGCCCTTGGTGGGGTTGCCCTGCCCCATGAACTCGAATCCATCCCCCGGAGTCTCGGCGAAGGCCTTGAGCTCGCCGTCCGTGGTCATGAACGAGAGGATGGAGTCCTGTCCCCAGAACTGTCCGACGAGGACCCTGCGGAAGGCGGAGCTGTCTTCGAGTATCCCCAAGACGGTATTGGCCCAACGCTGATCCGGAGTGAGGGTGGCGTGGTTCTGGGGGCGAACCAGCTCGAAGTCGGACTGCCACCACCAGGAGGCGATCAGGACGGAGTAGGCTGCGCCGGAGAGCTCCTGGGCCACGCGCGCCCAGGCCTGCTCGCCGTCCATCAGGAGCTCGATGTCATTGCCCCGACGCGCCGGCCGTCCCTCCGCGGAGAACCACTTGTGGCGAAGTCCGAGGTAGGCCGTGTGCACCGACACGTCCGCGCCCCCCTCCTTGCGCACGTCATGGCTGAAGGAGACCCCATGACCCTTCACCGCCGTGCTCATCGAGAGCTTCGCTGCCTGGTCAGACGACGTCCCGTCGAACTGCACCGTCGCGTCGAGCGCGAAGTGCTCCGGCGCCGAGAGGCTCAGCGTGTACGTGCCGGCCTTGGTGAGCGGCACGCGCACGATGGGCCAGCCACTGGTGGGGACGGGCTTGCCGTCGAGGGTGACCGACAGCGCTCCCTCGGTGGACGGCAGGGCCTGGGCCCAGATGTCGAGGGCATAGACCTCGAGGAGCGAGGCGGGAAGCGGCGCAACTGAATCGGGTTCCGAACCATCCGGCGGAGACGAGTCCTTCCCGGTGTTTCCATCGGGCTTCGAGGCATCCAACGGCTCGTTCGCGTCTTCGGCGCCGCCGTCCTGGCCCGGCTCCTCGACCAGCGGGGAGCTGGCGCTGGACTCGTCGCCGCAGCCGGACAGGCCCCACGCCGCGAGCGAAAGGATCAGCGCAGGCAGGGAAGCGAAAGCTCGGATGTAAGCCATGATAGGGAGGCTACACCGCGCCTTGTGGGCCTGCCAGGGGTTGTGTCGTTCGCCGGTGCTCTGGCGAAAAGGCCCGGGATCAGCCTCGGCCAATGCGCCGGTGGTATCGCGTCAGGATCCGCACCCGGCGGCTCTGGTACCCGATGACGAGCCCGAGCAGCACGAGAATGACGACGGTAATCGACTGCTGGTCCAGGCCGGGCACGGGGAGCCCGCGGGATTCCGCGTCGATCTGGAGCACGACGAACCCGACCACGGACGCGGCGGTCGCGATGCCGACAAGGGATTCGACGAACCACAGGCTCGCGGCGGCGATCAACAGGCCGTAGCCGGCGAGCAGGGGAGAGCTGGGGGTATCGACCACGCGAAAGACCGCGGTGGCGAACATCGCCTCGGCGAGCACGAACCCCAGCCGCGCCTCCTGCAGCCAACGCCTGGTCTCCATCAGCCGCTGGAAGAGCAGCGCGGCGGCCATCCACAAGCACAGGATCCCCATGACCATCAGGTGGACACGGCGATCGGGAGCGGTCGAAAGCAGGTGATCGAGCTGAGCCAGCAGGGCACACGCGCCCAGGGACGCCAGCCTGGCGGCGAGCGCCGGACGCGCGCGGCTCCATCGTCGGGCGGCCTGCCAGGGGCCCGGAGCGCGCACATCCATCTCGTCGCCTCGCAAGAACCGCTCGAGATCGTCTGCCACGCCATTCGCGGTCGCGTAGCGCTTCGACGGCGCCTTCTCCAGGCACCGCATGCACACCCACCCGAGCTCCCTGGGGACTCGACGGTCCACGATGTGCGGAGGCACGGGCTCTTCTTCCGCTACGCGAAGCATCGTTTCCTGAGCGGTCTCTCCGCGAATCGGGACGTCTCCGACGAGCAGCTCGTAGAGGATCACTCCGAGGGCGTAGATGTCGCTCGCTGGCCCGACGTCTGCCGGCGCACCGCGCGCCTGCTCCGGCGCCATGTACAGCGGAGTCCCGACCGCTCGCCTCCCGCCGCTATCGCAGGGCTTCTCCTCGGCCAGGCGCGCGAGCCCGAAGTCGGTGACATACGGATTGCCGTTGGCGTCGAGCAGGATGTTGGACGGCTTCAGATCCCGATGGACAATCCCCATTCCGTGCAGGTGATGGACGGCCCTCGCCACCGTCGCGACGAGTCGGGCTGCGGTCGCGGGCGTGAACCTCAGAGCCTCCGCCGTCTCTGCGAGATTCAGTCCGTCAATGAACTCCATCGTGAAGAAGCGATGCCCGTCGAACTCGTCGGCCTCGAACACGCGCACGACATTCGGATGCTGCACGCGCGCCGCCGCTCGGGCCTCCGAAAGAAACAGCGCGGTCGTCTCGGCAGATGCAACCTGAGACCGTTGGAGGATCTTCAGGGCGACGTCGCGATCGAGCTCCGTCTGGCGTGCGCGATAGACGACACCCATCGTGCCTCGGCCGATCTCCTTGATCAGCTCATAGCGGCCGAAGGCTCCGTAGCGCTGTTTTGGAACCAGCGAGTTGAGCCGGCTGCCTCCCGACGAAGAACTCGAGGCCGAGCTGCCCGGGTCGGCCTCGGTCATGTCCCGCACCGTGGGCTTGCCACCCCGCGCGGCGTGGGCGCGTAGCTCTCGAGGCGGTCTTGCCGGGTCATGCGGGACCAGAATAGACCGGCCCTGGGCGCGGAGCCAGCAGCGTTTTCCCCAGGACGGATCAATCGTCCAGCATCAAGGTGAAGCCTTCGAGCCGCAACCCTGCCTCGCGCTCGGCCCCACGCAGCAGCTCCGAGGGCGAGGTTTCGCGTACCGACATGTCCACCGGATAGAGCCGTGCCGCCGAAGCGTCCCCCACCACGAGCCAACGACCATCGGCCGAGAAGTCGGTCGCCATGATGCTCTGCGAGCTGCCCACCAGCAGCGAAGGACGCGGCTCTCCCGACTTCCACACGCCGACCGTTCGATCGTCGCTGGCCGTCGCGAGAAGGCTGTCGTCCGCGGAGAATCGCACAGAGAACAACCCCTGCCTGTGCCAACGCTGTCGGCTCTGCACCGCGCGCGACGCGACGTCCCACTGGATCACGGTTCCGTCGAACCCCGCACCGGCTACGATGCGCGAGTCGCTCGTGAACGTCACGCCCACGACCGTGTCGACACCGCTTTCGAGTCGCGCGACCTGGTCGCCCGTGGTGGGATCCCAGAGTCTCACCGTCCCGTCGTTGCCCGACGACGCGATCCACTTACCGTCGGAAGACCACGCGACGCCGCGAACGGGACCCTGGTGCCCTCGCAGGATCGAACGACGCTGGCCCGTCGCCAGGTCCCAGACCACCGCGGTCTCGTCCTGACTCCCTGTGACCAGATGGCGACCGTCGGGCGCGAAAGCCACGGAACGTACGAACCCCTGATGCCCGGACAGCGTGCGAAGCAGACGCCCCGACGCGGCATCCCAGACTCGAGCGGTCTGGTCATATCCGCCAGAGGCGAGGGTCGAGCCGTCGTGCGAGAACGCGACGTCGTAGACCAGATCGCGGTGACCGGTCAGCGCCAGGCGCAGGCGTCTGCTGGCGAGATCCCAGAGCCTCACGACACCATCCGCGCTGGCCGTGGCGAGCTCCTTGCCCTTGGGCGAGAAGCGCGTCGCCCAGACATACCCCTGGCCTGGGGCCGACAGCACCGCAGGGGCCCCTCGCACCGACCAGAGCCGCGCGCGCTTGTCGTCTCCCACCGAGACCAGCAATCCCCCGTCGGGAGAGAACGCGACGTCCCAAGCCGCTGCGCCGTGCCCCTCCACGCGCGTCAACAGCACGCCCGAGCTCACGTTCCACAGCCGAATCGTCCTGTCCCACGCAGCCGAAGCGACCCTCTCCCCGTCGGGCGAGAATGCCACGGACAGCACCTCGTCCTCGAGCCCCTGCGCGCTCCACAGCGCTTCCCCGGAGTCCGCGTCCCACATGCGCACGCTCTTGTCGTAGCTGGCGGAGGCAACCCGACGGCCGTCGGGTGACATCGCGACACCGCGCACCACGGCCTGGTGTCCCTCGAGCGTTCGCAGCGCACGCTTCGATGCGGCGTCCCAGATGCGCACGGTGCGATCGCGGCTGCCCGTCGCAATCCTTCCTTCTCCCCCGAATGCCACCGAGTGCACGCCGCCTTGGTGGCCTTGCAGGTGGCCCACGCTCTGCGCTGTCGAGGTGTCCCAGAGTCCCACCGTGCCGTCCCGGCTGGCGGTCGCGAACACACGCCCCGACCCCGAGAAAGCGACGTCGTCGATCGGCTCCGCATGGGCCTTCAAGCGCCGGAGCTCAGCCCCGGTGTGCGCGTCCCACAGACGCGCCTCCCCATCGTGCGCCACAGAGACCAGGTGGTTGCCATCGGGCGAGAACGCCAGCCCCGACACCACCGATGCGTGCCCCGCCAGCGACATCACCAGCCGTTTCGCACGCGCGTCCCACAGCCTCACCACGCGGCCATCGCCCGCTGATGCGAAGCGTCGTCCGTCCGGCGACATCGCGACCGCGAGCAGCTTCTGGTCATCGGCGAGGGTGGCCTGGAACGCGAGGGCTGCGTTGGAGTTGGCCTGGAAGAGGGTGGACAGCGACGACAGGTGCAGGCGCTCTGCCTCGTGGTGCGCTGCGCCGAAGCCCGGGTCGTGGAAGGGGGAGCGAGGCGAGACGGGGTTGTGGAGCAGCGCAGCGGCGGCCAGGACGCGCACGGCGGGCCAGGCCTCCTCGGCAGCCGCGCGCAGGCTCTTCTCGTGGATTCCCTGCGCGATGTGGTAGTTCGCCAGGGTGTGCTCCTCGTGCTCCTTCGCGCGAGCCGCCTGCTCGCGTTCCGTTGCTTGCTGCGCCCCGCGCCGCGCGGACTTCTCCCGGGCGTAGAAGGAGCTGGTGAGCACCAGCGCGGCGAGAACCGCCGCCAGCACCGTCATCCCGGCTACGAGTGCAGGCTTGTTACGCATCGCCAGGCGTCGCAGCAACTCCCACGAGGTGTACTCGTGAGCGGTCACCCGCGCACCGTTCTGGAACGACTCGATCTCCTTCGCGAGCTCTCGTGCGCTTCCGTAGCGTTCGTTCGGGTCACGAGCCAATGCCTTCAGGCACACCGACTCGAGCTCCGCCGGTGTCCGCTCCTCGCGCTCCCGCGGCGGCCTCACCGGCTCGGTCCTCACGCGCCGCGCCAGATCCGCAACGCCGTCTCCATGGAATGGCGTGTCCCCCGTCAGAATCTCGTAGAGCACCACCCCCAACGCCCAGACGTCGGAGCGCTCGTCGATCCTCTCCACCTCTCCGGCCGCCTGCTCGGGACTCATGTACGCCGGTGTGCCCATCAGGCTGCCCGCAATCGTCAGCCCTTCCCGCGCTTCGCGCAGCAACGAATTGCTCTCCATTGACCCGCGCAAGGGCTCGTCTCCATTCCCACGCAGCTTCGCAAGACCCCAGTCGAGCACCACCGTCTCACCGAACTCCCCCACCATCACGTTCGCTGTCTTGATGTCTCGATGAATCACCCCCCTGCTGTGCGCATAGGCGATGGCGTGGCACAGGTCGGCGTAGTGAGAGAGCAGCTTGAGACGATCGTCCAGCGTCTTCGCCTCCCGCAGCGCCTCCGCGAGCGTGCGCCCCCGCACGAGCTTCATCGTGTAGTACAGCGTCCCGTCGAATCGCTGCCCCAGCTCGTAGACCGGCACGATGTTCGGGTGCTCGAGCTGACCGGTCACGCGTGCCTCGCGCACGAAACGCTGCACGAACGGAGAGCTCGGGTCGGTGACAGCCGGATCGTTCGACGCTGCCGGAGCGAGGAGCTCCTTGAGGGCGATGTCACGCCCGACATGCAGGTCGTGCACGACGACGACGCGTCCGATGCCGCCCCGACCGATTTCGCAGGAGCCATCCGGTCCGTGCACGAGCACGTAGCGGTCGGCACACTCCGGCGTCACCGGCGGCTGGGCGCGGTCGCGCGGCGGAGCCATGGACACGATCGGGGGCCGGGCAATCGTGGTGGCGAAGGCCGGTGGAGTCTTCGGCCCCGCAACGCCCTCGCGCAGGGTCGCGCCGCCGGAAAGGTCCGGAAGGGTCGCCTGCTTCCAGCGGTCGTCGGGGCGCGAGTCGCGCGGCATGCCGGACTGTATACGCCACATGGCCCCGGGAGTCTCGACCCCCACGAGGCGGGCGTGAGCGTCCGAAGGGGCCGTTGACGAGAAGCGAGATCGCGTCCGCGGGTCAGAGCTCGTAGGGACGCACGAAGTGGCACGTGTAGCCGTCGGGATAGCGCTGCAGGTAGTCCTGGTGGTAGCTCTCGGCGGCGTAGAACCGTGCCGCGGGCACGATCTGGGTCACCACAGGACCCCGCAACACACCGGAGTCCTCCAGCTTCTTCTTCGTCGACCGGGCCACCTGCAACTGGTCCTCCGATTGGTAGAAGATCACCGAACGATACTGACTCCCGATGTCATTCCCTTGCCGGTTGGAGGTGGTCGGATCGTGAATGCGGAAGAACCACGCGAGCACTCGCTCGTATGACAGTCGCGCCGGATCGAAGACGATGCGCACCGACTCGGCGTGACCCGTCGTCCCTGTCTTGACCCGCTCGTAGTTGGCGTCCTCGCCGCTTCCCCCCGCATAGCCGACCTCTGTGGATACCACACCGTCGACCTTGCGTAGCAGCTCCTCCATTCCCCAGAAGCACCCGCCCGCAAGCACCGCGACGTCCAGCCCGTTCGCAATCCCTTTCCGGTTGTGCGCCGCCGCTGCCAGGGCCTCGCCCGCGAGCCCCGAACCCGACTCTCCGGAAGTCTGCCGCACCTCGGGAAACAGCGGGGCGAAGCGTCCGTAGCCCTCGGCCTCGAGACGCTCGGCGGGCACGAATCGAAGGGAACCCGAGTTGATGCAATACCGTGTTCCGGTCGGCGCCGGACCGTCAGGGAACACGTGACCGAGATGCGAGTTGCCCGCAGCCGACCGCACCTCCGTACGGTCCATTCCGTGGGACCCATCCGTGTGCTCCACGACACGGGTGCGATCGAGGGGGCGAGTGAAGCTGGGCCACCCGCTGCCGGAGTCGAACTTGTCCTTCGAGGAGAAGAGCGGCTCCCCGGACACGACATCGACGTAGATGCCCGGCGCGTGGTGATCCCAGTACGTGTTGCGGAACGGCGGCTCGGTCCCGGACTGCTGGGTGACGCGGAACTGATCGGGGTCGAGGTTCTTGCGACGCCGGTCCAGCTCCTCCGGGGTCAGGGATTCCCAAGGGGCGCTCGACACGACGCCGCTCGTCGATGGGTGCGGGGCAGGGGACGCGGGGTCGGCGGTCATCGTCTTCCTTCCTTCGGGGTGGCAAGCCGGGAGAGATCCGGATGCCACCAGGGCTGCAACGATCATCACAATGCCATGTTTCATCGTGACCTCGGGGAGCGGATCGAACGGCTCATGCGACCGCTCCGAACGGACCGAGACGTTCTCTGGGGCGTCGGGGCGGCAACCGGAAGGGGGGGGAGACGGAAGCTCAGTCCTCTTCTTCCGCTTCATCGAGGGCTGCGCGTTCCCGATCCATTCTCCTGGCTTCGGCCAACCGGGCGCCCGCTTCGCTCACGGGCGCGTCGCTCCTCGGGTTGCCGACGGCGAGCGAGCGCTCGTTGACCGTGCGACGGGTGATTCGCGGGGGAGGGACCGGACGCGGAGGAGGGCGGTGGTAGGCAGGGCGCGCTTGCGCAACCTCGAGCAGCGCGGGGGGCAGATCCTCGCGCAGCAGTCTGCGCGCCTCGTTGTCGATGGAGCCGTACACGGTTTGCAGCACCACTTCGGCGTGCTCGAGGGCCATGCCCATGGGGACGCCCTCGAGCTCCCGGACGCGTTCGAAGTAGTCTCGCGCGGTGCGCCAGTGGGCGACGTTGGACGGGGTCGCGAAGGGCTGGAGCTCCGGCGGGATCCCTGCGCGCACGTGGCGTGCGGGGAGCTCGGAGAGGCCTTCCGCGAGCGCCTGCACGCAACATTCGGCAGCGCGTCCGGCCTGGACCTGTCCCAGTCCCGTGCGCTCTCTCACCTCACGAACGAAGTCCTCGAACCTCATGGCAACCCTCCCGTCGGATCGAACGTAGGGTCGCCGAGAGCCCGCATCTCCCCCCGGAAGTTCGTGCGGTCAGCCGAATTGCCGCAGGCCGATTGCAGCGCTACTCGCCGCAGCCGAGGATCGTCTGCACCTCCAGCCCCGGGGACCACGGCACCGATTGCGGTTTCACCGCACAGTCCGCGGGCAGCGAGAGCTTCCCGCAGTGGTCGGCGTATCCCTCCTGCAGGAACGTCGAGCCGGTGCACTCGATCTTCTGCCCGACACAGGTGCCGTTGGGGCCGCAGGCCACCTGAATCATCGGCGGAATGCAGTTCACGCACATGTCGCTCGAAGCGCTCGTCAGCAGCGCGCGGACCTTGTCCTTGTCGGCCGCGCCGACCACATATCCTTCCGCCCTGCACCCGTCGAACACCACGCAACAGTCCGCATCCGCGGTGCATGGAATGTCCTCGCGCGCGAAAGCAGCAGCCTGCTGCCGGACGTCGCCCGAACCCGCACTTCCGCCTGTCCCTGCGGGCGACGGATCGTCGTCGCTCCCGCACGCAGCGAGTCCGACAAGCGCCACCACTCCAGCAAGTCGCATGAGCATCGTCATCATCCACCTCGCGTCCAAAGGACCCACGCCCAGCCTACCGCCAAATGCCCCATCGCGCATTCCCGGTGCTCAGGGCAGGGAACCCCCGCGGCGTGATGGTGTCGGACCGGACGGCTCCGCCGTTCGCGACTCTGGAGCCCTCCAACGAAACGACCGCATCATGAAGCCTCGAGCCGAGCAGCTCTCGTCGTCCCGCTCGCCGATTCGTCTGCTGCGCTTGCTGGGGGCGTGGGCGGCCGGCGCGCTGATGATCCTTCCCGCGGCGCTGGTCTGGTACCTGCGGGCACCCCGGGACGTCTCCGCCGACCCCGCGATCGCGGGATGGAACCCCCCCAAGGGAACGTCGGCGTCGTCGGAAGTGAGCCGACCTGGAGACGACGTGGTTGCGGCGACGGGAGTGCCTCCGCTGCTCGCGCGCGAGGACGACCTGACCGCGAACCGTCGCAACTTCGTCGAAGACCTCCAGCACAACGAATACCTGGCGACCCCGGTTCGACCGCTCTCCCGCTCGGCGGCACAGGCCGGAGGCTCTCCGTCGAAGCCCGAGCGGCCGGGGGTGGTTCGGGAGGTGTCGGGGCGCGATTGCGATTGTGCGCGTCTGGATCCGGCGTGTGCGTGCCTGCCCACGGCGCCCGCGTGTCCCGTGTCGGGGCGTTCTGCCAGCGAGCCTTGTCGATACTTCTGACGTCCGTACACTCTGCTCGGCACGGTGGCATTCTGACGGCGTGCCGGTGAACCGTTGTGATTGCCGAGCGAGGGGAGCTGGGGTGGGACGACGAAGAGCGTGCTGGTGACAGGTTCCTTGCTCCCGGCGCCCTGTGTTGTCGCGACGTCGATGGCGGTGCGGGGAGGGATCGTGCTACGACTGGAGCTGTCAGGGTGTCGAACCGCACCGGAGCTTGCTTCTTCCGGGGAAGAGGAGAGTTGCATGAGATCGATAGGTGCTCTGTTCGGAGTGGTCGCAGTATTGGCGTTTGGGATGGCGGCGGGATGCGGTGATTCCGGCGATGACGAGCCGGGGCAGCCGCAGGCCGAGGCTGGCGTGGGAGGAGGGGCGACCGGGGGCGGAGGCGGGGCGTCGGGCGGAGGCGCCGGCACGGCCGGGGCTGCGGGGATCGCGGGAGCGGCCGGCGTTGCAGGCGCGGCCGGAGCGGCCGGTGGAGCGGGTGAGGCGGGAGCCGCTGGGGCTGCGGGGGCAGCGGGTACGGCCGGGGGCGGGGGCTCGCCTCCGAGCAGCGGGTTGGTCATCGATCACACCCACACGAATCTCGCGTCGATTCCCAGTGCGGCCATCGCGCAGGCGAAGTCCAAGTTGCACATTGCCTACCAGCACACCTCGCATGGAAGCCAGATCATCACGGGGATGGATGCGCTGCAGGCATTCCCGGCCTACAACGGACTGTATTCCTGGGACGACAGTGGGGAGAGTGCCGATGCGCTCGATCTCGACGACTACGGGATCACGGGTTGTGCGGACTTGAGCCAGGGGGACAAGGTGGACGGGAACGGGGACACGCCGTGGGTGACAGCCACGCGCGCGTTGTTGAAGGACCCGGCCAACAGCCATGTCAACGTGGTCGTGTGGTCGTGGTGCAGCATCAACGGCCACGACGCCCAGCGGTATGTCGACAACATGGAGAAGCTGATCACCGAGTTTCCCAAGGTGGTATTCGTGTTCCTGACGGGACACGCGGAAGGGCAGGGATTGGATCTCTCGCCGAACAGCGTGCACTACAACAACGAGCTGATTCGCGCGCACGTGAAGGCGAAGGGGCGGTGGTTGTTCGACTTCGCGGACATCGAGGCCTACAGTCCGGATGGTCAGTACTACTGGGACAAGGACATGTCCGACAACCTCGACTACAGCGGCGGGAACTGGGCACAGCAGTGGTGCACGGCGAATCCGTCGAGCGAGCTGACGCAGCTCACGACGGGCGATGGGGTGAGCGGGTACAGCGGGTGTCAGGGGTGCCAGCATTCGGACAGCCCGCAGGAGGCCAATCTCAACTGCGTGCTGAAGGGGCGGGCTGCGTGGTGGCTGTGGGCGCGTATTGCGGGGTGGGACGGGAACCCGTGAGCTGAGCGAGACCGGAGTCGCGAGGGCTCTCGCGCGGCGGGAGCCCCCGGGGCTGCGGATCACTGCTCCCGGAACACGTCCCCCTTCGCGTTGCCGGAGAACGTGTTGGCCGTGTCGATGTCGCCGTTGACCTGGGCGTTCTTGCAGAGCCAGATCCCCCACTGCGCGCTGTCCTTGACGATGCAATGATCGACGGTGAGTGACACGCCGTGGCTGTCCGCGGCCGCGTTGATCATCCCTTCCTCGCCTCCGCCGGTGGTCGAGCCACCGTATTCCACGGTCACGTACTGCAGGACGTTGGAGGCGTTGTTGGAGTTGCCGAACGCGATGGCGTGCCAGTAGCCGGCGGTCTTCTCGACGCCGGAGATCGTGATTGGATTGGCTGCGGTTCCGACAGCGTGGAATCCCGCTTCGTCACCGTCGACGCTGATCCACGTGCTCTGGGCCATGAGGAGGGTGACGCCGGGGTCGAGGCTCCAGACCTTCATGACGTGGATGTTGTCCTCGAGCTGATAGGGGACCCCGAGATTCGCCCAGGTGACGGACTTGCTGACGTAGCCGTCGCGGACTCGGATCCGGTCGCTGTCGTTGCCGGTGTACTTGGAGGACACCTCGAGCTGGTGGACGGCCTCGGAGCCGACGTTGACCGGGCCCAGGGTGTTCTTGGTGAAGGTGTTGTTGGCGAAAGCGGGGAGGACGGCGCTGCCAGTGAGGAAGAGGCCGTAGCCTTCGCTTTCATGGAGCGTGGTGTTGGTGATGCTCAAGGTGACGCCGTGGCTGTCGGCGATGGCGCGGACGGCGCCGTTGTCGGCGATGCTGTCGGTGCGACCGGCGTACTCGACCGTGACGAAGTCGAGCTTGTTGGCGGGGTTCATGGTGTTGTCGAAGACGAGTCCCTGCCAGAACCCGCGCTCCTTGGTTTCGGCCGTGAACACGATGGGCTTGTCCGCAGTGCCGATGGCGGTGAGCGCGGCGCCGTCGCCGACAAGGTCGATGGATACCTCTGCCGGCATGATCACGGTGTTTGGGGCCTCGAGGGTCCAGGGGACGGTGACGTTCATTCCGAAGGCGCCGATGAGGTGGTAGGGCACGCCGAGGGACTTCCACGAGGCGTTCTTGGAGAGCGATTGGCTCTGGACGGTGATCTCGTCGACATCGTTGCCGGTGTAGTCCGAGGACGCGTCGAGCAGTCCGGCGGCCTCGGAATCGGTATACACCGGGCCGAGCTTGTTCTTGGTGAAGGTGTTGCCGGAGAAAGAGGGCAGGGCGGTGCTGCCGCCGATGCGAAGTCCGTAGCCTTCGCTCTCGCGAATCGTGGTGTTCGACAGCTGCAGCGTGACGCCGCTGCTATCCGCGAGCGCCTTGACGGAGGCGTTGATCGAATCGGACTTGGTGCTTCCAGCGTATTCGATCGTCACGTGTTCGAGCTTGCTGGCCGTGTCGTTGTGTCCGAACTCGAGCCCGAGCCACGAGCCCTTTTCGGCCTTGTCACCCGACAGGCAGATGGGGTCCTGCGTGGTCCCGGCAGCGACGAGGGTCCGGTCTCCGTCGACTTGGAGTCGTGTTCCCTCGGCGAACAGGATGGTCACTCCCGGCGAGAGGGTGAGCGTCACGCCTGCCGCGAGGGTCGGGCTCTTGCCTGCCAGGTAGCAGCCTTTGGCGAGGGTCGTCGAAGCGGCGAAGCTCTCGGGCAGCGCTTGACAGGTCGGGCGCAGCGCCTCGATGTTGGAGCAGGCCGCGACCACGCCGGCCTCGGGGCTGCTGTCGGCGACCGCGTCGGTGCCAGCATCCGAGCCACCACTCCCTGCCACCCCAGCGTCCGGGTCGTCGTCCGAGGATTCGACCTTGCATCCGGCGACGACAGCGGCTGCGGCGAGGAAGACGAGGAAGCATTTACTGTTCAGCATCGACAAGGACCTCCATTTGGAATGGCGAACGTTCGGACGCGGAGTGTTCGGACAACGGATTGAAGTGTTTTGAACGATCCGATATCCGCGGCGAATCCCTGCAGAACTGTCACACCCGTCTCTGCTACGGGGACGCGGGATGATTCTTCCTTCGCGGCCGGAGTCGCGGGGGATTTCGATTCGCCGCGAACTCATCCGCTGCCGAGACTCTCCTCGTTCATTCGCCGGGCGAACAAGTTTCACCCGGAGCGGGAGCTACCACGATTGCCTTCGGGGAGTCGAGGCATTTCAACGAGGGGGCGGGACGGGACGTCGCGGTGACGAGGCGCGCCGGGGACGCGGGAATCGGTTCGTGGACGATGCCTCGAAGCAGGTGACGGTCGAGGAGAGCGCGCTCGGGTCTCGTCCCATCCCGGTGCTGCGTGTCGGTGTGCGGATCGAGGATTGGAGTATGGGGTCGGGAAAGCGGTCATCCCCAGTGTGCTATTGTTGAATGCAATACAGCGGATGAAGCGAGGCGCATTCCGCGCCGCTGCACGTGGCCGACCAGGTCATGTCGGTCATGTTCCACAGTCCCAACCCGGCCTGCCCCGCGGTGGAGGACCAGTCGTTGCAGTTGTATCCGACCCACGTGTCGCCGCCAGAATAGGTGCCCGTCAGGACCGACATCCCACCGCACGAGCCGGTGGATTGTCCCGGCGAGACCTTGAACTCGGTGCGGTTGATCGGCCCCTTCAGCGAACCGTCCGTGAAGTCTGCCCAGCTGTCCGCGAGGGTCGTGCCGTCGGTGAGCACGTATCCCGACGCAGATGGAATCATCCGGTCCTTCGCCGCGGTGGAGCTGTCGCTGAGCCACGCCTTGAAGTTCCCTTTCCAGCCCCCCGCGGTGGCCGCCTGCTGGCACTTCTGGTCCGCTCCGGCCAGCCCTCCCAGGTTGCCGTCGAACAGGGTCGAGGTGACGAACACCACCTTCTGGCACTGCCCCTGGATGCAGGATCCGATCTGACAGGCGCTCCCGCACGCCCCGCAGTCTTCGGGCGTGGTGAGGAGCGCTTCGCATCCGGTGCTGGCCTGTCCGTCGCAGTCGCCATGTCCGGCCTCGCACACGAACGCGCAGCTCCCCGCAACGCAAACGGGCTTGGCGGAGGCCGGCTGCATGCACGTGTTGGAGCACGCCCCGCAGTTCGCCGGATCGGTCTGCAGGTCGCGGCAGGCGCCCATGCATTCGGCGAGAGGCGCAGCGCAGGAGGGGACGCACATGCCGTTCGAGCACTTCTGTCCGGGGCCGCAGACGTTCGCGCAGGACCCGCAGTGGCTGCCGTCGGTCATGACATCGACGCACAGCTTGTTGCACGCCGTGGTTCCGAGCGGGCACTGGAAGACGCAGGAGCCGCCGACGCAGCTCATGCCCCAACCGCAGGCGATCCCGCAGCCTCCGCAGTGGTCTTCGGTGGCGTTGACGTCGATGCAAGCGCCGTTGCAGTCGACGAGCGGCGCGGCGCAGCTTGCGGAGCAGGAGCCGCCCTGGCAGAACAGGCCCGCGGTGCAGGCATGGCCGCAGGAGCCGCAGTTGGCCGGGTCATGGCTCGTGTTGGTGCAGACCCCGGTGCACGCGACCGTAGGTGCGGGGCAGGCGAGCAGGCAGACGCCGCCCGAACACTGCCGTCCCGGACCGCACGGAGCACCGCAAGCACCGCAGTTCTCGTCGTCGGTCTGCAGGTCCACGCAGACTCCGCCGCAGGGTGCGAACGTCGGCGGGCAGGCTACGGTGCACACTCCGTTGAAGCAGGACTGGCCGTTGCCGCACGTGACCCCGCAGGCGCCGCAGTTGTCGTTGTCGCTCTTGGGGTTGACGCAGCCCTGCCCGCACACGAGCTGGCCCGTCTGGCAAGTCACCGAGCATGTTCCTGCAGAGCACACCTGTCCGGTCGGGCATGCGGTCGTGCAGCTGCCGCAGTGCTGGTTGTCGCTCATGGTGTCGACGCAACTCCCGTCACACTCGTCGAGAGACGGCGGGCACTCGATGCTGCAGTCGCCTGCCACGCAGATTTCTCCCTGTGGACAGACCGAACCGCAGGAACCGCAGTGGAAGCGATCGGTCTGCGTGTTCACGCATACGCCGTCGCACTCGGTCAATCCGGTCACGCATGAGAGCGCACACTGGCCCGCCGAGCAGAGCTCGCCCTGCTCGCAGGCAACCCCGCATGCGCCGCAATGCGCGTTGTCCGTCTGCGTGTTCACGCACAGCCCGTCGCACTCCTGCAGCCCCTGCTGGCAAGACACGCTGCAGGTCCCCTCGGAGCAGACGAAGCCCGCCGGGCACACGTTGCCGCACGCCCCGCAGTGCGCGTTGTCGGTTCGCAGGTTGGCGCAGGCCCCGTCGCAGTCCGTGAGCTGCTTCTGGCAGGACAGCGCGCAGGTTCCGTTGGAGCACACCTGACCCTTGGCGCACCGCTGGCCGCAGCCTCCACAGTGGTCCCGGCTGGTCCTCGTGTTCACGCACAGGCCCTGGCATTCCGCGAGCTCGGTCTGACAAGACAGCGCGCAGCTCCCCAGGGAGCACACCTCACCGGAAGCGCAACGCACTCCGCATCCACCGCAAGAATCGCGGTCGGTGAGCAGATCCGAGCAGACACCGCCGCAGTCCGTGAGCTCCTGCTGGCAGGACAGCGCGCAGGTTCCGGCGGAGCACACCATCCCGGACGCGCACTCCGTGCCGCAGCCGCCGCAGTCGTCGCGATCCTTGGAGAGATTGGCGCAGGCTCCGCCGCAATCCGTCAGACCGGTCTGACAGCTGACCGCGCACGTGCCTCGCGAGCACACCTGGCCGGTGCTGCACGCGACACTGCACGAGCCGCAATATGCGGGGCTCTTGGCGAGGTTCGCGCACTCCGAGCCGCAGGCCGCGAGCCCGTCGCTGCAGGCCACCGCGGCGGGGGCATCGGCAGGATCGTCGGAGGTGCAAGAAGAAGAGAACCACGCCAGCGTCACGACGGTTGCGGCGAGGGAAGCAGCGCGCGCGAATGAGGGCGATCGGGTCATCTCCGCCTCCTTGGGCAACAGGGCGACAAGGCGCCTTGCGGTCAGACTATCAGGTGCAGTCGGGGGGAGGCACGGCGATCCCCGGTTCCGTGAGCGAACGCGTT
>JAKLDZ010000098.1 GCA_022703255.1 Myxococcota bacterium
TGCGAAGCCAGCCAGTCGCAGGCGTCGCTGGAAGAGATTCTGCGCAACGCCGATATGGCGCTGTATCAGGCCAAGCGCAGTGGTCGCAATCGCGTCGTCGATGCCCTCGACCTCGCACGCGAGCTCGCCGCGATCGCCCCGGAAATCCCCCTGCTGTGGTGCGGATGGTCGGCGCACGCTCCGTACGTGCAGGCGGTGGCCGAGGCGACGATTCCCCTGGTTCACCCCCGCATGCTGCTTGTCTGCGGCGAGCTCGAGGCGAGCCTGCCCGCGGTCCTCGAGGCTATCCGCTCGGGCATCGACGAGCCGGAACGGCTCGTGGAGCGGAGCGGGAGCCTGACGTACTTCGAGCCCGGAGCGAAGGAGTGGCGAGGGGAGGGGAGGTTCGAGCGGGTTGCGGACCTGACGCGGCTTGCAGCGGTGTGGGGCGACGACGAGTCGATGGAAGCGCACGCGGGCGGGGCTGGTTGGATCGAGCTTTCGCGTGGGTGTCGCTATGCGTGTGGTTTCTGTGTTGCGTGCTCCATGGGCGACGGTGACGTGCGGAGCCACAGCCCCGGGCGGATTCGGCAGGAAATCGAGGCGGCGTCGCGCAGAGGGGTGAAGCTGTTCGGATTGCTCGCGGCGGCGGTCAACTACGATCTGGAGAGCTTGCGCGCCGCGGCCGGCGCGCTGGGAGGGGCGGGCGCGGGGGAGCGCCGCGTGGCCGGCACGGTGCACGCGCGGTTCGCGAGCGACGAGCGGCTCGAGCTGATGTCTGCGATGCAGTGGGAGACGATGATCGTGGGCTTGCAGACCACGACCGCGGAAGCGCAGCGGCTCATGCGCAGAGGCGAGCAGCGCGAATCCTTCGCCGCGGCGATCGAGCGCCTCGCGTCGTTGTGTGTGCCGGAAGTGGAGCTGATTCTCGGCCTGCCGGGTGACACCGCCGCCGGCTTCGAGCAGACCGTCCGCTTCGCCCTCACACTCCCTGCCTCCGTGTCGATCTACCGGCTTCGACTCGATCCCTGGGCGTCGTTCATGCTGAATCGAGAGGCCCTGGGGCTGGACGCCGACTTCGGGCACGAGGGGAGAGTGACCTCCACCCCGACCTTCACAGTCGACGAGATCGACGCTGCGGAGCGGTGGATTCGTGAGCTCCCGCGGGGGGCCTGGACGCACCGGGCGCGGCAGCTCGTGCTCGACGGGGTGCCGCTTCGGCGCGAGCGAGGCTGAGAGCGCGCGTCGCCGACGCGGCACGCGCGATCGCGGAAGGGATTGCGACAGACCGGAAGAGGCGTGCCGTCACCCGCGCGAGGGGGCGCACACGCGGACTACTTCTTCACCGTGTCGCACCGATCGCAGCGCCCGCGGACCTGGACGTCGAACTCCTTGCGACGGAGTGCGGCGGGCCCGTCTCCGTCCCGTACCGAGATCATCTTGGCGGGCAGGCACTCCACCGTTCCACATTCCGTACACACGAAGTGGGGATGGGCTCCGCCGGAATGGGAGACCGCGCTGGCCTCGAATCGCCACACGTGATCTCCCATGTCGGTGCGACGGGCCAGTCCCGCCTTTGCAAGGTCGAGCAGGTTGCGATAGAGCGTGGCGCGATCCCACGGTTCGGAGGCGAGCTTCTCCACGAGATCGTTGTGGCTCAACGGCGCGCTGGCGGCGAGGAGCGCGCGCAGCGCGGCGAGGCGCGACCCGGTTGCCCGCAATCCCGCCTCGCGGAGCATCTGCTTGAGATCTTCCATGGAGGGGGCAGTGGAACGGCGGTCGGCGCGCATCGGCGGGAGCCTAGCCCAGGGGGGGAGCTGTTGCAACCGGATTGCATCTGCCTCCCGCCGTGATCTCCCCCGAATCTCCCGCTCCAAACGCCGTTTGCTCTTCCGCCCGCAACGCTGTAGCACATTCTCATGCGCACGTTCCCATGCAGGGCCATCGGCTGGGGCGCCTGCCTCGCCGTCGTTCTCGCGGCATCCTCCTGCGGCGATTCCTCCAGCGACACTCCCGCCCAGGAACCCGGGCTCGACGCCGGCGATGCTTCCGATGCTTCCGAGCCCATCGATGCCTCCGCAGAGGTTGCACCCGAAGCCGCCGTCGAAGCGGCCGTCGAGGCCGAGGCCGGCCCGAACCCCAAGCTCGCCTGCGACACGCTCGGATTGCCCTCGGTCCCATTCCAGCCCGGCAACGACGACCCCTCTCTTCACGCGTTGGCCGCGGACTTCACCGTGCCGACGACCGAAGGGGATTGGACGCTTTCACAGCGCTGGAGCGGGTGCGACGTGTACCTGCTCATCCAGGACACGCCGAAGCAGAACGACACCGGGTTCGGCTACGGAATCTGGGATGTCCCCGAAGACGCGGTGAAGCTGTTCGCGCGGCTGCCGAAGAACGTGCACCTGCTGTTCATGTCGAAGCAGACCGACGCGACGAAGCGCACGGCTGCGCTCGACGCGTTGAAGAAGAACCTCGACGCGGCGGTGGCGGAGCTGGCGGCGGAGGATCAGCCGTGGTGGAAGGATCGAGTCCACTACGTGACCGCCGAGGCGCGCTCGTTGCCCGGGTGGATTGGCGAGATCATGACCTCGCCGGGCTGGGGGGCTGCCATCGATCGCGCGCAGCGCATCCGGTACATCGGCAGCTATGCCGACCCGTACAAGTTCGACGACGGCGAGGGGTGGTTCGGGCCGAACCTGTCGATGGTGGCCAACGAGGCCCTCTATTACAACTTCGAGGCCGCGCGCGAGCTGCGCCTGGCGCTGCAGAATGCCACGATCGTGACGGCGTGGAAGCAGCAGACCATCGCGGGCGCGAGCCCCTACGTCGAAGTCTCGCTCCCCGATGCTGCGCAGCTCGCGAAGTTCGACACGCTCGAGCTCGACATGACCATGGGGTGCAAGGGGCCCGGGGAGTTCGGGAGCTGCCCGGCATGGGACTACGACGTCTACCTGCATCTGTGCGAGCCAGCGGACGCCGATGCAGGCGCGGGAGAGGCGGGGACCGACGACGGCGGTGATGCCGATGCCGGTCCGCCCGAGCCCGTCTGCTCTGCCGAGCTTGCGCACTGGATCACGTCGTATCATCGGGAGGGGCGTTGGGTTCACGACGTGAGCGGCGTGCTTCCCCTGCTCGCCGGCGGCGGGAAGAAGACCCTGAAGCTGTCCATCGCCGACCCGTGGGTCGTGTCGCTCGATCTTCGCTTCTCGAACCAGGGCAAGGCGGTGAAGCCGTCCGAGAGCATCGCGTTGTTCCAGGGGCAGTACACGCTCGACGAGCAATACAACGCGAACTGGGCGCCGAAGACGATCCCGATTCCGGCGGACGCCAAGAAGGTCGAGATCGCGACGGTGCTGACGGGGCACGGGATGTCGCAGCCGGGCAACTGCGCGGAGTTCTGCAACACCGATCACCACTTCAAGGTCAACGGCACCGACAACGTGCGCAGCTTCCCCAAGGCGGGGACCTCGCTGGGCTGCATGAACCAGATCGAGGAGGGGACGGTGCCGAACCAGTACGGTACCTGGTGGTACGGGCGTGGCGGCTGGTGCCCGGGCAAGCAGGTGGACATGGTGATGCTCGACGTCACCTCGCAGGTGACGCCCGGGAGCGACGCGACCTTCGAGTACGAGGGGTTCTACAAGGGCAAGGTCTACACGGGCGGCGACAACTGGCGCCACATCCACCTGACCTCCTGGCTCGTCATCTCGCGCTGAGCACGAGCCTCAACGACCGGCTCTCGCCCCGTCCGTGCGCTCGATCGCTGCGAGCGTGAAGGGGTGTGGAGTGCGCGGGGCTCAGCGGCTGGGCGAGTCGATCACGGGCCTGGGAGCGGGAGCGGACGTTGACGGTGCGGCGCTTGCGGAGGTGGAAGCGCTGGCAGCGGGCAATGGGGCGGAGGGGGCAGGGGGTGCCGATGCCGCGACGGAAGCCGAAGGCATGGGGCCCTTGCCGAGCAGGGCGAGGGTGAGGTCGAAGGGCAGCTCGCCCATCAACACCTGGTTGCCGACGACGTAGGTGGGGGTGCCTTCGACGCCGTGCTTGTCGCCATCCTTGATGTCGGCGATCACGTGGGCGCGAGCGGAGCTCTGCAGGCACTTCTCGAGCTGGGCGCGATCGAGGTCGAGTGCCTCGGAGAGGGCGTGCGCTCCGGGGGTGGGATCGTCGCGCGCGTGATCGAACAGGTAGTCGTTGGCCTGCCAGAACGCACCCTGCTCCGCGGCGCAAGCGGTGAGGTAGGCGAAGCGGCAGGCGTTCTGGTGGAAGTCCTCGGGGATGTTCGGGTTGCACGCGCGGTCGAGCGGGTAGTTGCGATGGATGAGGCGGACCTCGTCCTTGTGCTGTTGCACGAACTGCCGGACCATCTGGTGGCCGCGCTTGCAGTAGGGGCACTCGTAGTCGCTGAACTCGGTGATTGTGACCTTGGGGTTCGCGGCACCGATCCAGGGCTGGCCGTCGATCATGCCCGACGGCATCCCCAGGTCGCCCTGGAGCTTCTTCTTCCAGTACTTGGGATAGCCCGCGGTGAGGGCGAGGGCGGCCACGGCGCAGGATGCGAGGATCGCGAAGGACAGTCGCCCGTGGTCGCGTGCCCACTCGTTGCCGCGGGAGAGCACGAGCCGCGTGCCGCCGCGTTTCTTGGCGAGGAACAGGGCGATCGAGAACGCGGCGATGTTGACGACGTAGGTCGCGGAGCAGAGCAGGCAGAGGGACTTGATCTGCAGGGTCGAGATGACGCCGAGGCCGAGGCTGGTGAGCAGGGCGAACGTGGTGAGCACGAGGGTGGCTGCGAGGGCCGCGCGGAGCTTGGGGCGTCGGATGACCCAGATGGCCGAGGCGGCGATGAGCAGGTAGCCGAACACGCCCCAGATGGAGACGGGGGCGCCGAAGGCGACCGAGTAGGGGCTGAGGGCGACGGCATCGCAGTCGAGGCCTGGGTTGACGGCGCAGAAGGAGTGCCAGGCCGGATCGGTGTGCACACGCCAGTGCAGATCGGTGAGCTTGGCCGCGAATCCCAGGCCGATGAGCGCAAGGATCAGGATCGCGGGTCCTGCCCAGCGCGGGATGGGTTGTTTCTCTGGCGACGCGCTCATGTCTCGATCAACTCGTTCCTGCTCGAGGGAAGTCCGGCGGGAGAATACACCTTTTCGGGTTGGGTACGAGCCGGTCATAGCACGGCTGGGGCAGCGTGCATCGGGGGTCGGAGGCGGCCGGAGACCGCCTGCTCCAACACCCATTGCACTTGCCCGAGGGCGGGCCTATCTACCGGATCCGATGAGCTCCCCCCGTACCCCCTGTGGCCCCCATGTCGAGCTGGTGAAGACCGAAGGCGTCCGCATCGCCCGATGCCCCTGCGGAACCCTTCACATCACCTTTGCCCGCAACGGCGTGACCATGCAGTTCGCCCCCGAGCACTTCGCCGAGATCGCTCAGGCCATGTCCCTCGCGAAGACCATCGTGGAGGCCCCCTCCCCGCAGACCGAGCGGATCGTGACCGAGCCCAACCCCACCTCCGGCTTCGTCACCATCGTGTCGCCCATCTTCAAGAAGCCCAGCAACTGAGCGACACACCCCTCCGGCCGCTCACTTCACCACCTGCGTGATCTGCTTCAGATCCAGCCCCGCGGGGTACGCGTACGACGTGTAGCTCCCGAGCCCGTACGTGATCATTCCGAACTTGTCGGAAGCCTTCATCGTGTGGGTCCCGCCCTCGACTGCGACGATCCCGACCTCCTTGCCCCCAATCGCCTGCCAGGTCGCGTCCAGCGGGTTGCCGTCGAGCGTGAGAGAAAGGTTCGTCGGACGAACAATCATCACGAAGTTCTGGCCGTTGGTCCCGGCGTTGTAGGAGCTCGGTGTCACGAAGATGTAGTCGGCGCGGTACTGCTCCGACGGGACCAGCACGGTCATGGCCGGGTCGCCCCGGTTCGCGGCCGGCTTGGAGTAGTGCTGTCCCACGAGGTACTGCGCGACCTGGATCGCCTTGCTCCCCGATGCGACGAACGGCGTGGACGCCATGAACTCCACCCACTCGTTCGCCTGCAGCGTCACCGTCGAGATCGACCCCTGCGGCGGATCCACCGTGACCTCCGTGTCGTCGAATGCCGCCACGACCCGAACGAGGTTGTCTCCCGGGCCGCCGCCGTCGGTCATCGGACGGCTCACGAACACCTTGCCCCAGGTCTGGATCGGAGACAGCACCGACTCGAGGTGATCGCAGGCCTGGCTGGTGTAGGGGACGTAGGCGCACACGTGTCCGCCGAAGACCTCCACCGGCCCGCTCGCGCGGACTCGTGACCCGGTGAGATCGAACTCGGGCTCGGCACAGGTGTCCATCCAGTCGCAGATTCCGAACGTGCACTCCTGCTCTCGCACGTACCCCGGTCGTCCTGCCGTGCAATCGGGGGGCGGCGCCGCCGTCAGGTGCACCACCTCGCCCCGTTGCAGGTCGAACTCGATCGTCCCACCGGGAGGCGCCCAGTTGAACTTGCCACCCTTCTCCTCGATCGCGTTGGCCGACACCGTGACCGCCACGTGCACGGGCTCCGGCGTGATCCCCACGATCGCGAGGTATCCAGGGTACTTCATGTAGTCCGGAGGCATCGGAACCCCGCCCGTCACACCCGACGCCCGCGTGAACGGCAGGTACGTCACGTTCACGTAGTCTCCAGTCATCACATGGGTCGGGAGCAGGAGCGTCGCGTCATTGGTGTACGAGTACTCCGGCGCCTCCGCCGTCCCCGCCTGATACTCGAACGGGTTGAACTGCGACACGGTCACCGGCAACGACGATCGAAGCCGGTAGGCGCCGTCCTTCGTCGCGATGCTCTTCCACTCCCCGCCTCCGATGCCGAACGACTGCCCGTCGACCCACGGCAGCGGGATCTCCACCAGCTGGTGGGCCCCGACCTTGCCCGAGAAAGCCTGCGTCGCACCGCGTGTGACCGTGAGCTCGGCCTCCTGCTCATTGGGGTTCGCGACCACCACGCGGTAGTCGAAGACGGCCTGGTTGAGCTCCGAGGTGTTCGCCAGCGGTGCAGGCCAGTACTCGCACCCGACGTAGGACATCGTGGCTTCGGCCTGCCCACACGCATCGGAGCAGTACCCCGTGTCTCCGCACTGCGACTTCCACTCCGCGCAGTCCCGCCCGTGCACCCAGGTCTGCGCGTCCGGCGCGCAGATCATCGACACGTTGCCCTGGCACGAGCGCGAGCCCGGCTTGCACGAGACGCACCCCAGCGACGTGTCGCATTGGCTCGGACAGTCCTGCTCGTCGAGACGCGTCACGCCGTCGTCCGCGCACAAGTAGTGGACCTTGCCGTAGCACCCCTTCACGCCCGGGGTGCACGCGAACGCAGCGTCTGGCGGCGTGCTCGAGTCGAGAATCCAGCCGCCGTCGCCGCCCGCCGCACCCCCGTCCTTCTGCGGCGGCGTGATCGGGGACTCGTCGCCCCCGGCCGAGCAGCCGAGTGCCGACGCGAGGATCAACGAGCAGGGCAGGGCGCGGAGTCGCGAGGTGGGGCGCATGGGTTCATCGTACCACGCCGGTCGTTCAGGGGCCTCGACGCGTGTGCCCGTCGGGAATCGTCACCTCCGTCTCCACACGCCGCTCGCGTACGATGGAGTCCATCCCCGGGATGTCCGCAGCTTCGAGCGGTGTCTTACCGCCCGGCTCCGGGAGCGGAGGCGCGGCCGCGTCATCCAGAAGGATGAACGCGTGCTCCAGGGTGGCGCCCATCGAAGCGTCCGGACGTCCCGCCCGCCCCCCGCGTTCTTCTTTCGCGGTCAGCGCGTCACAGGGAAAACGGCGGCATGCGCCGTGCACAGTGCGCTCGCCATGCTCAACACTTCCAAGATGCTCTCCGCCTTTCTTGCAACAATCCTCGTCGCATGCGGCGGCTCCGTCGACGGCTCCCGTGAGACAGGTGGCACAGCCGGCACAGGCGGCACAGGTGGCGGGACGGGTGGGTCAGGCTCCACCGCAGGGGCCGCCGGCACCAGCGGCGGCGCAGGCACAGGCGGGTCCGCCGGCTTCATCTCCGACGCAATCTCCGGCTCCTGGAACGTCAAGTTCGACAACGCCACCGTCACCTCGGAACAGCCTTTCGGCGACCCCGGCTCCCCTCCCGCCTCCATCGGACAGACTGTCCGACTCGACCTGCGAAAGGCCAACATCGGATACGAGGCAGTGTTCACCACCTCCTCCGGTGAGCAAACTCACTACGTCGGAGACGCCCTGCCCGACCGCGTCGCGCTCTCCGGCTCCGGCGTCCTCGCCGGCGGCGTATCGTGCTCCAGCCGCTCAGAAACCTGGAAGACCATCTACCTCGGACTTGGCGCGAACGGCGTGCCCGACGGCACCATGACGGCCCAAGGCGAAAGCACGATCATCCAGGGCGACATCGCGTACTCGGGCACGGCCACCGGCACCGGCTCGGCCTCCCACGACAACGTCGCTCCCTCCGCCACGATATCCACCTCCTCCATCACGGGATTGGGCGACTCCGTCTTCCCTTGGGAGCCAATCACCGTCGAGCTGTCCGAAGGCGTCGATGCCGCGGCGCTGCCCGCCGCGCTCTCCACGACCGGCGCCGTCAAGGTCAACTGGACGGTGGCGCCCGGCGATCCGCAGACCTCCTGGGCCGGCGTCACGCGGGTTTCCGGCCGTCTCGACTCCTTCCTCGAATCCAACGCTTCACTGCAGCTCAACATCGCCGCGGGACTCGAAGATCTGGCCCACAACAAGTCCCTCCCAACCGGTTCCGAAGTCACCGTCCTCGGCCTCGGCGCAGTTGCCACCGGATTCGATCTCGACAGCGACACCGCGCCGCTGCCGGTCACGTGGGGCCAGATGAAGGTCGCCTTCGCCGGTCAGCTCGTCGGTTCGGATCCGCTCTGCGAAAGCGGCGGCTGCGTGCTCATCGGACCGTCCGAGGCCGCGCACGGACCCGCGGCCGGGATCGCGGGCCGCCTCAACGCCAAGAATGCCAAGCAGCTTGCCATTCGATATCGCCTGATGGCCGCCGACTCGCCCTACGGGACCCCGGGGACGCCGCCGTTGTACTACGGCTACGCCTTCACCGCCACAGTCGCCACGCCAGATGCCGAGCCCGAGCAGTCGTGGGTGCATGCCCCGCAGGAGTTTCACGCTCTCGGAGGCAGCACGGGCGAGATGCATTGGGCCACGGTCTGGGCTACTCACGTCGTGCCGGTTCCGCCTGGAAACACCTCCGAGGTCGGCTTCACCATCGCGTTCCAGCCGAGCAACGGTGGCGACTGCATGGGCAGCCCGCCGTTCGTCGGCACGCTCGTGATCGACAGCATCGTGCTGCAGTAGCCCCCCCACTCGCCGCCCCTGCCCGCGACCCGGCTGCGCACTCCGTGGCGAAGGCGGCTGCCACCCCACGGCCTGGTCGAGACGTGCCCGCATATCGGTCGGAAGGCGTGATTCCAGCCGTGCGAGTGTCGAGCGGACTCGGAAGCCGGCGCGACGCAGCGAGGACTCGCGGACCGTTGCCGTTTGCGTGAGCTGCACGCGTCGCCATCGCAACTATCGTCGTGGGGCGGAGCTGTCGCACCGTGACACGCGCCCCCAGCGAGGTATATAGGCCGCCGATGGATGACAAGACCCTGCAGAAGCTGATGACGTCCGTGCGGGAAGCATGCTCGCCCGACGTCTGGTCGAAAGCGGTGGAGCTCTGCAGGTCCCACGCGGTATTCGGGGAGTCCGAGACCGACGAGGAGATCCGGATTCGGGTGAAGGCGCAGGCGACGGCGGTGTGTCCCACCGTGGTGCTCTGGCCCGAGAATGAAGACTGGTTCTGCGACTGTCCGGAAGGTTCGGATGGTTGCGTGCATGCCGCCGCCGCCGTGATTGCGCTCAAGCGGGCTCGACAGGCCGGCCAGAAGCTCCCCGGCGATGATCAGCCCGTCGGACGCATCGCGTACCGCCTCTCCCGCACCCCGATGGGGCTCGCCTTCGAGCGGCGCATCGTGGTGCAGGACCAGGAGACGCGTCTGGAGGACTCCCTCGCCAAGGCGTCGTCCAATGGCCGGCTCGCCTCGACCCGCGAAGACCTCGCCATCGAAGCCGTCATCGGCATTCGCGCGGGCCTCGTTCCGCCACTGCTCGTGTCGCCGCTGATGAGCGCGCTGGCGTCGTGCCCCGACGTGACGCTCGACGGCAAGCCCGTCAAGACCGGTCCGCCGGCACTGCCTTTCCACGGACTCGTGGAGGACGCGGGCGAGGGGTTCCGCCTCCGCATCGAGCAGAACCCGTCCATCACGGAGATCTTCTCCAATGCAGCGGTGTTGTGCGGCGACACGCTGCGCGGCATCGGGGACTGCCTGCTCGACGCACGCGAGCTCGAGGAGCTGAAGCACGGGCGCGTGTTTGGCCGAGAGCGGGTTTCGGAGCTGATCACGGGCACGCTGCCCTCGATGCAGGAGCGCTTACCGGTGCGGATCGCCACCCGCAGGCTGCCCAAGGTGGTGAGCGACGTCGTGCCGCGGATCGTGGTCGAGACGCGACGGGACGGGACCGTGCTCGAGGTGCTGCCGTCGATCGTGTACGGGGATCCGGCGATCGCGCGGCTCGACGGCGACGCGCTCACCACGCTTGGAGACACGGTCCCGTTGCGTCATCGGGACGCGGAGAAGAGGCTGTTCGATCGTCTGGATTCGCTGGGGCTGGCGTCGGGACGCAGGGCGAGGCTGGCGGCAGGCGACGCGATCGAGCTGATGGAGCGGATCGAGCGTGGAGGGGGCCGGGGGGTTACCTTCGGAGGGGATGCACACCGCGGGTTTTTCGCAGCGCCGGAGCTCGTGCCGACGCTGCAGGTGCAGGGGGACTCGTTCGAGCTTTCGTTCTCGTCGGGGGAGGGCAAGACCCGGCGCGGGCAGGCGGACCCCCTGGCGGTAGTCGCCGCGTGGCGGAGAGGCGAATCCCTCGTTGCGCTGATGGACGGCGGATTCGCGCCGTTGCCCGGGGACTGGATGCATCGGTTCGGAAATCAGATCGCCGACCTGCTCGCGGCCAAGGAGCTGTCCGGGGACGGGCCCCTTCCTCCCCTTGCGATTCCCGATCTGGCGAGGCTGTGCGAGGCTCTCGAGTGTCCGAAGCCTCCGTCGTGGGAGCGGCTGCGCGCCCTGGTGGAGGGCTTCGAGGGGCTCCGGGACGCGGAGCTTCCACCGGACCTTCGCGCGCAACTCCGTCACTACCAGCGGACCGGCGTGAACTGGCTGACATTCCTCCGGGACGCGGAGCTCGGCGCGATGCTCGCCGACGACATGGGGTTGGGCAAGACGCTGCAGGCGCTGTGTGCGGTGCGAGGGCGGACTCTGGTGGTTGCGCCGACGAGCGTGCTGCACAACTGGTCGCAGGAGATTCGACGGTTTCGTCCGGGATTGAGCCAATCGATCTACCACGGAGCGGGCCGGGAGCTCGACGAGGCGTCGGACGTGGTGCTTACGACGTATGCGATTCTGAGGCTCGACGCGGATCGTCTCGCTGCAACGGAGTGGGACGGGATCATCCTGGACGAGGCCCAAGCGATCAAGAACCCGGAGAGCCAGGTGGCCCAGGCGGCCTTCCGTCTGCGCGGGAGATTCCGTGTCACCCTCACCGGAACGCCCGTCGAGAATCGCCTCGAGGAGCTCTGGAGTCAGATGAACTTCCTGAATCCAGGCCTGCTCGGAGGCCGCAACGACTTCCAGGAGCGTGTCGCCCGCCCGATTTCCGAAGGCACCCCCGGCGCAGCCGCTCGCCTCCGTGAGCGCATCCGTCCGTTCCTTCTGCGAAGGCTCAAGCGAGACGTCGCACCAGAGCTCCCCGAGCGCACCGAGGTCGTGCTGCGCTGTCCGCTGTCTTCGGAGGAACGTCAGGTCTACTCGGCGATCCGGGCGGCCACTGTACCCGGTGTGGTCGAGAGGTTGCGCGAAGGCGCAGGGGTCCTCGCTGCCCTCGAGGCGCTGCTGCGGCTGCGTCAGGCCTGCTGCCATGCTGCCCTGGTGCCCGGTCAGCAGGCGGACTCTTCGGCCAAGCTCGAGCTGCTGCTCGATCAGCTCGACGAGAGCGTGGCGGCGGGACACAAGGCGTTGGTGTTCTCGCAGTGGACCTCGCTGCTGGATCTGACGGAGCCGCACCTGCGCGGTCACGGGATTGGGTTCGTGCGACTCGACGGTTCGACCCGGGATCGGGAGTCGGTCGTGCGGGAGTTCCAGGGGGAGGCGGGGCCGCCGGTGATGCTGCTGTCGCTGAAGGCAGGGGGGACGGGGTTGAACCTGACGGCGGCAGACCAGGTATTCCTGCTGGATCCGTGGTGGAACCCGGCGGTGGAGGATCAGGCCGCGGATCGCGCGCACCGCATCGGGCAGCAACGCCCCGTGATCATCCACCGCATCGTCGCCGAGGCCACGATCGAGGAGCAGATTCTCGCGCTGCAGGAGCGCAAGCGGGCCGTGGCGGCCGCGGCGCTGGGCACCGGCGATGCGGCGCTTTCGATCACCCGTGACGATCTCCTGGAGATGCTGACTTCGGAAGGAGCCTGACGCGCGCCCGTCGGCGGTCAGAAGTGAGCGCTCGTCGAGAACAGGAAGGTGCGCCCGCTCTGGGTCATTCGCATGTGGCGGTAGTCGTTGGAGACCGGCACGGACCAACGCCAGTCGAAGGCGTTGTAGACGCCGAAAGCGTAGCGGAGCATGCCGCGTGCGGTTTCGCCCGTCAGGACGACGTCCCAGATCACGGCCGGGTCGGTGCGTTTCTGCTCGGGGTCGCCGTCGTGGTCATTGCGGTCCCAGCGGCCGCCGTCGACGGACAATCGCATGGAACCCAGGAGGGTGCGGGGGATGATGGGGAATGCGCCGCGCAGGGAGGCGAGGTGTTCGGGGGAGTTGGGGACGTTGCGCAGACCGGCTGATTCCTGCTGGTAGCGGGAGTGCTGGTAGGCGTAGGAGGTGGAGAAGGACCATCCCTGGCGCCATTCGCGGCGGAGCTCCACCTCGGCGCCCGTGGTCAGGACGGAGCTTGGGGAGTTCTCGTAGTAGAGCGGGGACTCGGGCGTGCTGTCGCCGCGAGCGACCACGAGGTCCTTGATGTAGTTCGCATACGCGCCAGCGATTCCGAGCCAGGTCGTGGAGAACCGGTGCGCGAACTCCACCTCCGGCGAGTAGACGGTCTCGGGGGACAGATTCGGACTCTGGATCTGCGTGGCGCCGTTGTCGTGATAGTACAGCTCGTAGGGAGTCGGCGCGCGGAACGCCTTGCCTCCCATGAGCTTGAGGGTGCCGCCCTCGTAGGGATGGAGGATCACCGCCGCCCGGGGATTCACCGAGGAGCCGAAAGTCGAATACCAGTCGATGCGCGTTCCGCCGGAGACGCGGAGCTCTTGCGAGGGTGTGAAGTCGGCGAGCAGGTAGCCAGCCCCCACCTGATACGGGTCGTCGCGGTCGATGGGCTCGACCTTGTCGTCGTAGCGCGTATTGACCAGGAAGTGATGCTGCCCCTCGCCACCGGCAGTGATGCGGAAAGCCTTGGTGGGCTGTGCCACCAGGCGCAGCTCTCCCCCCGCCCACGAGCCTCGGAAGACGTCCTCGTTCAGTCCCATCGACCCCGCGTCGTAGGGGTACTTCCCGGTGAATCCGTAGTAGTTCAGGTGGGCGCGCGACATCAGCTGGACGGTCTCGCTCAGCCGGGGCTCGAAGCGCGCTTCCAGAAGACCACGGGTGTCGTTCAGACGCATGCGCGGGTCGGCAAAGAGCGTCTCGTAGGCGCCGTTGGGGACCGCCTTCTCCCGGGAGTGCAGCATCCACTGCGCCGTGAACGCCTTCCACCACACCCGCCCCTGCAACGTCCCGGTCCGGAAGCCGTCCACCCCCCGTGCATATCCCCCTTCGTCCGCGAACTCCTTGAAGTAGTAGTCGCTGCCCGTGGCCTTCGTGCCACCCACCGACATCCACATCCCCGCGTCCCTGCCGAGCTGCAGGTCCACACGCCCCCGAGAGTGAGCCACTCCCTTGCCAGAGGCCGAGAACTCCACCTCGCCACCGGTCCGGCGCTCCTTGCGCGTCACCAAGTTGATCACCCCCGAAAACGCCCCCGTGCCGTATAGCACCGACCCGGGACCCCGAATCACCTCGATCCGCTCCACATCCCCCAAGTCGCTCCGACCGTCGTACCCCAGGTACGCCGACCCCATCCAGTTGTCGTTCGTCGGATGCCCGTCGACCAATACCAACACCCGGTTCCCGTAGTCGCCCAGCCGCGCAAAGCCCCGCACCCCGACCGCCTGGTAGAGCAGGTCGTCGCTCACGTGCACCCCCCGCACCCCGCGGAGTGCTTCCGCGATCGTCGGGTATCGCATCGCACGCAGCTCCGTCCCCGACACGATCGAGACCGAGCTCGGCGCGTCCTCGATGGACTCGGTCACGCGCGACGCCGCGGAGACCTCGTCGAGCTGCCGAAGCTCGAGATTGAGGCGCACCTCGCGATTCGCCGGGATGTCGACCACGCGTTCCACGGGACGGAACCCGGCCAGCGACACGCGCACCTTGTGCACCCCGCTCTGCACGTTGAGCACCGACGGCGTGAACCCGAGCGGCTTGCCGTCCACCTCCACCAGCGCGTCGCGCTCGTCGGTGTTGACCACCAACGCACCCCGAAGCGGAGCAAGGTTCGGTCGCACCGTCACCGCCGATCTCGCTACCACGTCGATCTGCTGCAGGTACGGCTGGTATCGATCGTGCGAAAAGTAGAGCGTGTGCTTGCCCGGCGACAGCTGGCGCGTGCACGGGATCACGCAAATCGCGGGGGACCTCTCGTCGTCGAGATGCACCGCCGCTCCCTTGGGCTCCCCGTCGATGCGCACGGTCCCAAGGATCCGCTTGAGCGACACCGTCACCCTCTCCGAGACTCCGGCTCTCACCTCGATCGGACCGACCTCTGCGGGTTCGTGTCCCGCCATCTCGACGATGACGCGGTAGCGTCCCTCGGCGAGACCGAGCTTGCGGGGGGTGTTGCCCCGGGCGCCGAGGTCACGACGGTCGAGGTACACGGTCGCTCCGGGAGGATCGGTGACGATGTCGAGCACCGCGACGTTGGGGGCGATGCGGGTCAAGGCGCTCTCGATGCGCTCCCGCGCGTCGGCCGCCTTCTCCCCCTCGAGCGCCTGCGAGTAGTACCTGTACGCGTTGGGGAACTGCTTGAGCTGCTCGTAGCAACGGGCGATGTTGAACACCACGTTGCGGTTGGGCACCAGTCGGTTCGAGGTCAGGAAGCTCTCCAGCGCGGACCTGTAGTCCCCCGCCTGGTATCGCTCCGCTCCCATCTGGAAGCGCAGATCCGCCTCGTCGGCGTTGTCGTCAGCGCGCAACACTCCGGGCGCAGATGCGCACACCGCGAGCGCTGCCAACGAGAGGATGGCCCGTGTCAGCCTGGATCGTCGCTTCATCGTTGCAGCCGGATGTCCGAGTCAGGAGTCTTCGTCTCGCCCTTCTTCGTGGTCGAGGGCGGTGAAGCTGGCACCCTGGGCTGCGTCGTCCGGGTTGCGGTCGGTTGTGCCGGCTCCGCACTCGCGGTCGCCGTCGGGGCCGGGACCAGCGCCGCCGCCACGCGCACGCTCTGATCCGAGGCTCCCTGAACGATGGTGAAGGGCAAGAACCCTGGCGCCGACACCGTCAGACGTCGCGGCTCGCGCGCAACCGCGGCGTTGTCCACCGTGAGCTGCAGCGGCGTCTTGCCCAACACCGCGCCATTCTCCGTCACATCCGCCGCCGGCGGCGTGGAGTCGATCGTCAACACATGGCTCGCGT
>JAKLDZ010000099.1 GCA_022703255.1 Myxococcota bacterium
CTCCGACGACAGCCAGCAATGCAAGCCCGATCGAGAGAAAGCCGCAACGCTTCAGCATGACCACCTCCAGGGAACGCAAGATCCCAGGATACGGAGGGAGGTCGGGGAGAGGCAATGATTGTGAAGCGCTGAACGACAGCGGCATTCGGACGACCGGATACCGAGGCTATCCGGCCCGCGTCTTCGAATCCGTCCGCGATGCCCGAGCCCATCTCTGCCGGGTCGAACGACGCGCTTGGTTGTCGAGGTGTCGTGGGAGCGGGTCAGATCCCGGTGATCTTCGCGGTTCCCGAGGCCTGCGTCTTGCCCGTCACCTTCGTGCCGCTGAAGGTGATCCTGGCCGCAGCCCCGGCCTTGGCGGCGAGCCCCGTGCTGGTCACGCTCCCGCCCTTGACCGCCACGCTCGCGTTCGCCGACGCATCGATGCCATTCGGTGCGGTGATGTTGCAGTTGACCAGCGCGAGCTTGCAGTTGCCGCTCGCCTTGACCGCCGTCCCGCTCGACAAGCTCGCCGTGATCCCCTCGAGCTTCACGTTGTCGTTGCCGCCGCAGGAGAACTCGCCCTTGCCGTCCCACGTCGCGGCCTTCGCGGGGCCGGTCCCGCTCGAGGCGGACATCCCCTTCTGCGCCTCCCAATAGATGTAGCCGCCGAGCCCTGCGAGGCCGAGGAACACGAGCCCCACGATGAGGCAGCCCGCAGCCCACCAGATCACGGTGCTCTTGGCCTTGTCCTTGACCTGGTTCTTCAGCCCCTGGGTGTCGAGGCCGCCGTCGGTGCTCGCCTTGATCTTGAAACCGCCGACGTTGATCTTCGCTTCGTACTCGTAGTTGCGGGGGTCGAGGTGGTCGGCAGCCGCCTGTCCGAGGGAGGCCGCTGCGGACTGCATCGGCGTTGGCGGCATCACCATCGGCTGCGGAGGAGGCGCCGCTTGGGGCACCACGATTTGAAGCTGCAGCTGCGTGATCTGCACGCCGAAGCCCTGCGCACCGCACGCAGCGACGATCTCCGGAACGAAGTGCGGCAAGCTCGCCGACAGCGTGGGAATCGCCACCTGGTTGGCCCGGAGCTTCGCGGCGAGCACGTTGCCCGTGGCCTGCAGGATCGCGTTGCTCAGGTGCGGCTGGATCGCATTCGGATCGCCCGCGTATTCGAACGCCACGTCACCGAAAACGTTGCAGGAGACCGGTTCGCCGGAAGGGCCCGGCAACGCTGCGAGTGGGCCGCCAATCTTTGCGGTGTGCATGAGAGTCCTCCGGAGCGGCATCGTAGGACACGCGCACTCGAAGTGCGAGCCTGCCGTGACGCGACGCGCTCCCGCCCACCTACACGCGGGCGATCACGAGTACCGCCAGCGCGATCAGCACCAGCGCCGCGGCCGCGGCAATCCACCAGGTCGCCGCAGAGCCGTGTCGCAGCGCCTCGTTCGACATCGTGTCCGAGGACCCCGCAGGCGCAACGAGGGACGGCCCCGCGGGCGGAACGGGAGGCTGAGACGGACTCACCCCATCGGACGGTGCCGGCGGTGCCGCGATGGGAGCGCGATCGAAGGGCGAGGTGCGCGGAGGCACCGTGACGGCTTCGTCGGAGGCGCAGGGCGTGACTCCTTCGGCGCCTGCGGCGAGGTTCCGGGATGGGCACGGCGGAAGCGCGGCATCGAACGTCGACGTGCCCGAGCGCTCCTTCCAGAACGGCGCGATCGCCTCGCGCAGCTCGGTCGCCGTGGCGTAGCGATCGGAGGCCTCGCGGGAGATCGCGCGCATCACGATCTCGAGCAGCCCGGCGGGCAGATCGGGGCGGTGCGTGGCCAACGGCACCGGCGGGTCGTAGGTTGCCTTGTGCCAGACGTCGTGGGCGTCCACGCCCTCGAACGGCCATCGCGCGGCGAGCATCTCGTACAGGATCACCCCGAGGGCGTAGACATCCACCCTGGCGTCGACGTGCTTGGCTCCGCGGATCTGCTCCGGCGCCATGTACTGCGGCGTGCCGAATGTTGTGCCCGTCGTGGTGAGCCGCGACACGCTCCCCTCCATCGCGATGAACGACAGACCGAAGTCGAACACCTTGGCGATCATGCCGTCGGGACCCGCCGTGATGAGCACGTTGTCGGGCTTGAGATCCCGGTGGATCACCCCTGCCGCGTGCGCCGACTCGATCGCCGCGGCGATCTGGTCCACCAGCGAAAGGGCGGTTCGCGTCGGGAGCCGCGTGTCGTCGGGCGGGTACATCACGTCGCGCAGCCCCACCCCGTCGATGTACTCCATCGCGAGGAACGGCATCCGGTTGGGCAGGCGTCCGACCGCGACGATCTGCACGACGTTGTCGGCGCGGATGGCCATGGCGGCTTGGGCCTCACGCAGGAAGCGCCGCAGTCCGTCCTTGTCCTGGCGGAACTGCTCGTGAGGGATCTTGAGGGCGACGCGCTGGCCGGTTCCGAGCAGGATCGCCTCGTAGACCGTGGCCATGCCGCCGATGGCGACGCGTCGCACGACGCGGTACGACTCGTTGATGACGGTGCCGGGGCCGATGGTCAAGGGGAGGCCTCCGGGCATGGTGAAGCTGAGGCGACGGGAGCGGCTGGGGCGCGAGGCTCTGCGTTCATGATGGGGGCGAGACGGGCACGCGCGCTCGGCGCGCGGAGGAGAGTTGGGGATCGACGGGCACGCTTTCGCATTGCCGACAGGACCGAGGCGGTCGTCCCGTGCGCGGCGTGACTCTGGCGGCAATCGTCCCATGGATTCGGTCTCTCGTCGATCATCGGCGACGCTTGCGGTGGCTCCCGCAGCGGCCGCGGTGTTCCGGTTGCCATGCTGCCCACGAGGACGTCGGATCGTGCGTGGAGGTGTCCTCGATGCGGAAAGCGGGCAGCGACATCATCCGCGCACGCACCGCGGCCTTGGGCAGCTCGTCGAGCAGGAAGGCCGGGAGCGGGGCCCGCACGAACGGAGCCAGGTGGTCCTCGATGCCGAACCCCGGGAGGTCGCCCTTCGCGCGCGGTGCGTCTTCCGACTCCGCGCCGAATCTCGCCAGCGCACGGCGACGCCCCAGGGCGAAGCGCGGGAGCTCGTCGGCCGGCTCCAGGTACGACGGGAGCTGCTCACCCGCCTTGCAGAACACGAGCATCGTGGGACGGTTGGGGTCATCCACGAGATCCGCTCGCGCCTTGAGCCCGGAGCGCTCCGCGAGGACCTTCTCCGCTTCTCCCCCCAAAAGCTCGGCAACATCATCGGCCCCCAGGGAGACCGGATCGGCCGCCATCGAGGCCTGCTCGACAGACCGCCATGCGTCGAGCCCTTCGAGCCGCAACCCCCCCGAATCCGGAGCAAGCGGCCCGGGACCCGCTCGCGCCTCGAGAGCCGCTTCCGACCGGGCGGGCGGAAAGGGATCGACGTCGTCGTGCTGCACGAACGCATCGAGCTCGGCGGTCTGCAGCAGATCGGACTCGTCGTCGGCCTCTTCGAGATCGAGCGAGGTCTCGGTCGGCATGTCGAGGGGGTCGACCTCGGACCGTGCGAGGTGGAGAGCGTCCCCGCGCGCGGAACCGTCATCCGGGTGGCGATTGTCGCGGCGCATGGGCAGGATGCTTGCACAAGGCGGACCGAATCGCGAGGGGCCCCCACGCGCGGATCTCCGCGGCAGCGCGGACGGAAGTGGATCGTGGAGGATCCAGAGACATGGATCGCTTCCGATCCACTCCGGGCGGTCCTTCCCCGCCCCACGACGGAGAGTTGCGTCGGGGCCGCCGACCGCATAACAGGACGGACAGCCATGCTCGCTCGGATTGGCACCATCGCGCTGAACACCTATCGGGAGGCCAGCCGCGCCCGCATCCTGTACGGGCTGGTGGGCCTGGCCCTGGCGACCACCGCCTACTCGGTCGTCGTGGGGGCCTACACCCTCAAGTCCGCCCCGCGCGTCGTCGCCGACCTCGGTGCGGCCACCGTCTCGATCTACGCCATCGCCGTCGCCATCATGCTCGCGGCGACCTCGCTGTTCCGCGAGCTGGAGCAGAAGACCATCTTCCCGATCCTCGCGCGTCCGGTGCGTCGCAGCGAGTACCTGCTCGGCAAGTTCCTGGGCAACATGCTCACGCTCGGCGTGTTCATCGCCATGGATGCGGCGGTGGTGCTGGGAACGCTCGCGGTGCTCGGCGGACGCTCCCTCGCTCTGGTGGGAGGGATTGCTGCAGCGGTCACCGTCGGGATGATCTTGTTCGGGATCCGGGCGAAACGGTTGGGCGTCTATGCCCCGATCCCGTGGGCGCTGATCCTGCTGGTCGTTGCCGCCTTGCTCGCCACCGGGCATCCCGATGAGCGCAGGGTGGTGTTGGGATCGTGTGCGCTGACGTTCCTCGAGGTCGGGATCGTCTCGGCGGTAGCGACCCTCTTCGCGTCGTTCTCGTCGCCCTTCCTCACCGCCATCATGACCCTCGGCGTCTTCGTCGTGGGGCGCCAGGCCGACACGCTCACCAAGCTCCCGGTCAAGGTATTCGGCGAGGGGGTCCACAACCTGGGCGTGCTCATCTCCAAGGTCGTCCCGAACCTGCACGTGTACGTCCCCGCGCGTCCCCTGCTCACCGGCGAGGCGACCGACGTCGCGTTCGGTCCCTATCTGGGCATGGCCTCCCTTCAAGCCCTCGGGTGGATGGTGCTGCTGCTCGTCGTGTCGGCCCTGATCTTCCACCGTCGTGACTTCCTGTGAAGGGCCCGTCCTGGGCTCGCCTCGCAGCCCGCGTGGCGCTGATCGTCGCAGTGATCTCGGCCACCGCGGGAGCCATGACGGTTCGCGCCCTTGTCGAGGGGGAGCGCGAGTATCGGGCCTCGGGGACGCTGCTCGCCTCCGGTGAGCTCGAGCAGGCGATCGTGCGGGCTCGACGCGCGGCCGCCTGGTATGTCCCTGGCGCGGCCCACGTGCCCGCGGCCTACGAGCGTCTCATCGGCATCGCGAAGGTGGCCGAAGGGCGCTCCGACACGCGTCTCGCGCTGCTCGCCTGGCACGCGGTGCGATCGGCTTCTCTGTCGAGCCGGTGGGTCGTCGAGCCGCACACGAGGGAGCGGCTCGTCGCGGATGCATCCATTGCGCGGTTGAGCGCAAGGCTTCCCATCGCACCGGGGGCCGAGAAGACGGAGCCCGAGGTGGAGCGGGAGGTGCTCGAGGCTTTGTCGCGCCATGAGCATCCGTTCGCGCCCTGGGTGCTCGTATTGCTCTCGGGGTTCGGTCTGCTCACGGCGGGCTTCGCGACCCTGGGCATGCGCGCAGTCGATGCCACTGGCAAGCCGAGCTGGCGTCGCGCTCACTGGGGCATCTGGCTCTCCGCCGCGGGGTTGATCGCTTGGGCCCTCGGCCTCTGGCGAGCCTGAGGCCGCACCCGGCGTCCCTCGACACGACTCCCTTCTGGGCCAATTCCCCCAGGAAATCTCCTGGTCTTCGGTCCTCTCTCCTCCGCCGCCCCGGCGGCTCGCCCTCCCTTCGTAACGCTCAGGGCCACTTCCCTGTGATCGTTCCGGCGCTCCGTTCGTCCAACGGGCGACCGCGTGCTACGCTCCCGCGTTACGACTCTTCTGGGAATTCGAGTCACCCCTGCGGCGTATGCAGGGCTTGTACAGGAGGAATACCATGGCCCGTTCGAGCTTCTTGTTTGCCCTTTCCGCGATGGTTGGAGTCAGCCTTCTTGCCGCATGCACGATCGAGTCGTCTGATGACGACGCCACGGGCGGGAGCGCGGGCTCCAGCGTGGGAGGCGCCGCAGGCACGGGTGGCGCAGCGGGAGGAACGGCGCAAGGCGGAGCGGCGGGAGAGGCCGGTGCCGCGGGTGAGGCGGGTGCGGCAGGAGCGGCGGGCGAAGCCGGAGCCGCGGGTGAAGCGGGCGCCGCGGGTGAAGCGGGCGCAGCCGGAACCGCGGGCGCTGCGGGGAGCGGGCCGCAGGACAAGCCGATTGGCAGCTACTGCACGGCCGATGACGACTGTCTGGCGGGGCTCAAGTGCATCCTGCCCGCGGGCACGGAGTTCTTCGGAGGCGGCCCGGCCAACGGCTACTGCACGCTCAGTTGCACGGCCGATCAGAACGCCTGCGCCGCCTTTGCCGGCACCACCTGCGTGGACCTGTCCATCACCACCGACGTGAGCGCCTGGTGCCTGCAGACCTGCGCGATCGGCGTCGGTGACGCCAACTGCGGCGGACGCCAGGACGTGGCGTGCTCGAACCTCGGACCGATCGAGGAAGGCGGGGCCGACGTGGTCGCGTGCGTCCCGGTGTGTGCTTTCGACGCTGACTGCGGCGGCAACCTCGTGTGCGACAAGCGCCTGAACGTGTGCACCGCGGCTCAGTCCGGGGGCGAGTCGGGGCTGGGCATCAACTGCGATCCGGCCACCGACGCTTGCCAGGGCAAGTGCCTCACGGTGCAGGGCTCCGAGGTCGAACCGGTCAACTTCTGCAGCCAGCGCTGCGTGATCGGCAACGACTCGGCGTGCGGACAGGATGTTTCCACCCCCGGTCTCGACGCGGGCGTGTGCATCCTGGGCGCGGTCGGCGGCGAGGGGATTGGCGACGAGGGCTTCTGCGCGAAGTTCTGCGACGCGAACACGGACTGCCCGACGGTGGGGATGAAGTGCTACCTCGACGCTCCGGTCAACGGCCACGGCTACTGCATCCCGATGTGATGCGCGGCTAGCGGAGTCATCTGCGGGCTCGCCCGAAAGGCGGGCCCGCGGTCTTTCGGGAGCCCGGCGCCGGCCCGACGCGTCAGGCTCCCCCCATCTCCTCCAGCATCGCCAGCGACTCCTGCACGATCCGCGGCTCCTGCACCGGAATCACGTGCGCGACCCCCGGCCTCAACACGAGTCTCGAACGCGGTATTCGCCGCGCGATCCGCCGCGCGTTCTCCGGCGGTACCAGGATGTCGTCCTCGCCCGCGACCACCACCGCCGGGCACCTCACCCGCCCGAGCCGGAAGCCGACCGAGTGGGTGGCAACGCCTGCAAGCTGCGCGAAGAACGTCCGCGGCGAGATCGGATCCTTGCGAAACACCGCCGGCCAGGCCGCCAACAGCTCCGCCGCGCGATCGAGCTCGTGCTCCGGCAGCAGGATGCGATCGACCCAGCGCACGCGTCGCCTGCGCACGAACGGCGTGTACAGCAGCGCCGCCGTCGCGTGCAGCGTCGGCATCCTGCCGTGAGGCAGCCCAGGAGTCGTGGCCATCAGGACCATCCCCTTCACACGTCCGGGGTGCCGCACCGCTGCGTGCATCGCGATCATCCCCCCCATCGAGATCCCCACCACCACCGCCTGCTCCACTCCGCACGCGTCGAGCACCGCCACCACATCGTCGGCCATGCGGCTCGGTCGGAGGATCCCCTTCGGTCGATCCGATCGCCCCGTGCCGCGGTTGTCGAAAATGATCGTCGTGCGGGGCCGGTGCGGGTCGTTCGCGAGGTCGCGTGGAAGCTCGAACCAGAACCGGCTCGACAGGCCGAGTCCCTGCACCAGCACGACCGGCGTCAGGCTGCGGTCCTGCTCCGCGCTGTGGATCTCGTAGTGGATGCGCGCGCCATCGGGAGCGAGAGCATGGGACATGGTCGGGAGCTTGGACGATCAGCAGGGGGTGGCAACCGTGAAGGTCAGCTCCTGCGACGCCGCGGTCGGGACAGCAGGCGCGCCCCGATGAGGCAAGCGAGGCCACCGAGGCCGAAGGGGAGCGAGCCAGCATATCCGGGGCGAATCTGGCACCCGACGGATTCGAGGCCGCCGGAGGAGTAGCCGTGGGACGAGTCGTAGCCCGACGCACCCGAGCCTGCGTAGCCGCCGGGGTATCCGCCGGTGCCGCCTGTGCCGTAGTCCTCTCCCATCTCGTAGCCCGAGTAGGGCGTCTGGATTCCGTAACGGCTCGCCAGCGACTTGATCTCCTCCACGATCGCCGGGTCCTCGACCCCCGACTCCTCGATCTGCGCCAGCAGCGCGTCGATGCGGGTCTTTGCCCACAGCCGCGGGAGGAACGAGTTCTGCCCCTGCGCGCACTCGCGGAACGTCATCGGCCACGAGTAGGTCTGCGGCGTGCCCATCAGCGATCCGGTCATCGTCCCCTGCACGTCGCCCGCGCCCCGGAACTTGCCGATGATCAGCAGTTGCGCGCCGGCGAACAGGTCCTGTGGCCCCTCCGGGTAGCTCATGTAGGTCTCGATTCCTCCGAAGTCCACCGTCGCGTCGATCAGCACCGGACGATCGATCTTGTTGTAGAAGCTCCCGAGCACCTTGCTGATGTCGGCGTTGTCGGCGAGGAACTGCGCCTGCCCGCCGCTGGCATTCGCCAGGGCGATCAGCAGCGACTTGTTGACGTCGGAGCCGATCCCGAAGGGGTAGATGCGCGTATGGTGGGTGTTGGCCTGCTTGACGTTGGCGAGGATCTGCGACGGGTTCTGCTCGCCCACGGTGGGCTCTCCGTCGGTGAGCAGCACGAGGATGCGAGCGAAGGAATCCTCGAACGGCGAAGACAACGCCGTCCGAAGCGCCGTGTCGATGTCGGTCAGGCCGTCGGCATACAACCCTTGGACGAAGGAAGTGGCCTGGGACTGGGTGGTAGCGGTCACCGCCTGGGGCTGGCCGAACAGCGGATCGATCACGTCGTCGAAGGCCACGACGTTGAAGCGATCCTGCGGGTTCAGGTTGTCCACGAAGAAGACACCGGCGTCCCTGGCCTGCTCGATCTTGTTGCCGGCCATGCTCCCCGAGGTGTCGAGCACGAACTGGAAGTACTTGGGAATCGCCGCCGACTCGTCGACATCGTGCTTCGGCTCCACGATCAGCATGAAGAAGCCGTCTTCGCCGCAGCGCTCGTGGCTGGTCAGCAGATTGACGTACAGCTCCTCGTCCTGGGTGACGCCGTAGGAGAATCCGAAGTCCGACGGAGTGATGGATGCGGCTTGGAACCGGAGCTTCAGGTGATTCGCAGTCTGCTCCTCGACGGTGGAGTGCTGGGAGAACCCGGGGGAGGAGTGGCCCGCGATGGGACGGACGGAGGCGACGTCGACGAGCGCGGAGAACGACTCCCGGACGCCCCCCTGGGCGTAGACGTAGTCGGCGAAGGGATAGCGGTACTGCACGCTCCCGAACTCGTAGGGAAGGACCTCGATGTACTGCAATCGAACGTGGAGCGGCCGGTCCGTCGGCTCCGACGGAAGGTTGATGATGAACGCATTGGAGCCGAGCCACTTCCGGAGATTGGTGTTCATCGCGGCGCCCCCCGGCCCCTGGGACACGTCGTCGGGAGTCGTGGTCTCGTTGCCCGCGATCACCGCCGGCTCCCATTCCCCGTCGTGCTCCACGGCAAAGCCGATCACGCTCGCGCTCTCCGGCACCGGGAACAGGAACCGGGTCCCGGTGCAGCCCGCGGGGAACGTGAGCTCCGCCGTGGTCGTAGCCACCTCCTCCACGATCTGGACATCGATGCTCGTCCGCGTCGGAGTCGCCGTCCCGCACGCATCGAGCCTCAGTCCGTCCGCGCGAGCTGCCGCGCTGTACGCGAGCACTGCCGTGGTGAGACTGCACAGAGACGCGATTCGATGGAGCCTGGTCACGTTGCACCTGCCCTTTCCTGCGCGGAGCGCAGCCACGGTCCGCGACCGCATCGCTCCGGGCGTCTGCGGCGTCGGCCTCGAACGCTCCACAGCAAGCCCGGTGCCACGGCCCGACGCGTCCCCGGGAAGCCTCGTATTTCTCCGCGTTCCGCGCTGGTGCTCCCGGCTCCTGCGACATCCAGAAGAGCGGCACACGCGATGCACAACCGCGCTCCGTGTTGCGAGCCGTCTACAACCCCCTCCCTCCCCGTGTGATTCCCGGCCACGCATGGGCCCTCGCCGTCGCTGCTTCGATGACCGCATGCTCCTCGCACCCCTATGAGCCCGTCAGCAACGGAGCCAGCGGATACGTGAGCGATCGCGCGTGGGAGATCGTGGCCGAGGTTCGCGGCGCCACACGTGTGCCGCCCGCGCACGCTCCCGAGGATCTGCAGTGGTACGCCAGCATCGATCGCGACGTCGCGGACCGCGTGTCCTCCCTCTCCCGGCGAGGACATCCCCTGTTCCCGGAGCGGGCCCGGATCGGCTGGGCCCTGGAGCAGCCGGCTTCGTCGGCAACGCGCGGAGAGGTCCCCTGGAGATCGCGTATCCACTCCTTCGCCACGCTCGATGAGCTCCCTTCGGGCTTCGACCCGGAGACCGCGTCGGATGCGGAGGTGACGTTCCGGGCGCCGCCGGAGTCAGCGCTCCGCGCCGCGCCGGAGTACGAGCAGTTGGGGAGCGACGGCGTGCTGAGCGTGGGGGTGCTATTCGGGCAGATGAACGAACCTCTGGCCGCGAGCGATCACGGCTACTGGTCGAGAGACGCGTTCGAGCTCGATCTGTCGCAGCGAGGGTATCGACTCGCGGAAGAGAGCGATTCGGGACGTCGCACCTGGGAGATGGACCGAGGGAGTCTGCGGGTCGTGGTAGAGGTCGCGGGCCCGGACGAGCTTCCCCTCGGAGGCGATCTCGACGCCGCGCGCGAGACGCTGCGGGAGCTGGTTTCGCGCCATGAGCTCGTCTACGTGAACGCCCATGCGAACCAGGCGTCGTTCGCCGTGCTCGCCGATCCCATGGTGTGGGAGCCGCCGCGCTATCGGATCGTGGTGCTCGACGTCTGCTGGTCGTACTTCCTGTATGCGCGTCGCGCGCTCGACGCGAGCGGATGGAAGGACACGCACCTGGTAGTGGCGAGCGGGCGCGTGATCACGGGGAGCGTGGAGTCGTTTGCGGCGTTGATGCACGGCGTGGTGGACGAGACGTCCGCGGGGCAGGCGGGGCACGGAGAGCGGAGAAGCTGGCTGTCGCGATTGGCCGAGATGAACGAGCTCGCGGCCGAGCGGGCGCAGCAGAGAGTGGGGAAGGTGGCGGAGAACGCAGAAGCTCCGGAGATCTACGGCGTGAGTGGCTTGTGGAGGCCGGAGCCCGTGTACGCCGAGGAGCCGTGAGGTACACTGTCCGGCATGTTGCATCGATCGTTGTCCAGTCTTCCGCTTTGGATGGTCTCTGGATGCGCCGCGGCGCTCTTCGTTGCCTGTTCGGGATCCGAAGGAACCGAAGCGGGGCCCGCGGGCACGGGCGGCGGGGGGCTCGACGGAGGCGTGGATGCCTTCGCGGGCGCGGCAGGTGCCGACGCGAGCTTCGTGGACTCCGTGGTGCTGCCGGGCGATGGCGGCGGGTGCCCGTCGAACATCCTGTGCGGCGCCAACGCGATCTGCTGTCCGGAGGGCAACGAGTGCTACGAAGGGCAGTGCGTGGCAGCGTGCGAGAGCGGCACGCACTGCGGCGAGGCCGCGTCGCTGACGTGCTGCGCCGCCGGCGAGGTCTGCCTGTCCGCGAAGTGCGAGGCGCCGGGCGACCCTTGCGATGACTCCTACGATTGTGCGGAAGGGGAGTTCTGCGAGCCGACGATCGGCAAGTGCCTGTCGCAGCCCGCGGGCGCGAGCCTGTGCGAGTTCAAGCCGCCGGTGCTGCCCTTCAACCCGGTCGTCGAGTGGTCGTGGACCGGAAGCACCATCCACCCCACGTTCGTCCAGGTGGTCAATACGCCGGTCGTGGCGGATCTCGACGGCGATCAGGTCCCCGACGTGGTGATCGTGACGAGCGAGAACTACACGAGCGATCCCACGGGCGTGGCGTATCTCAGGGTGCTCGACGGCAAGACGGGAGCGGAGAAGTGGGCGGCCGGGGTGGATGCCTATCAGAAGGCGAATGCGGTCAATCCGCGGTCGTGTCCTGCGATTGCGGACATCGACGGAGACGGCGACATCGAGATCGTGGCGTCGAAGAGCACGGGCGGGGCGATCGCGTTCGAGGCCGACGGCACGCTCAAGTGGAAGTCGATGCAGGCGGACGGCACGACGCCGTTCAACGAGGCTTCGGCGAGCTCGTCGATTGCGATCGCGCACATGGACGGGGACGACAAGCCGGAGATCGTGATGGGCGGGGTGGTGTTGTCGAGCGAGGGGCGTGTGATTTCGGGGAGCGGGCTTGCGCAGGCGGCAACGAATCCCGCGGGATACGGGGGCGTGAGCATCGTTGCGGACGTGGACGGGGACGGGAAGCAGGACGTGGTGACGGGGCGGAGAGCGTGGAAGGTGGACGGCACGCTGCTGTGGGACAACGGCAAGGCGGACGGCTACCCTGCGATTGCGGATTTGGACGGCGACGGCAAGCCGGAGGTGGCGGTGGCGGCGGCGGGGTATGTTCGCGTGCACGACGCGGTGACCGGGGCGCAGCTTGCGGTGCTCGACATGCCGGGGACCGGGGCCGGGGGGCCGCCCACGATTGCCGACTTCGACGCCGACGGCGTGATGGAGATCGCGTCGGCGAATGGCTCCATGTACAACGTATTCGAGTACGTCGGTGGGGCGACTCCCGCGCTGACGGCGAAGTGGAGCCGGGGCACGCAGGATCAGTCGTCGAACGTGACGGGATCGAGCGTATTCGACTTCGAGGGCGACGGCGCGGCGGAGGTCGTATACGGCGACGAGTGCTACTTCCGGGTGTACAGCGGCACGGACGGGACGGTGCTGTACGAGACGGCGAACAGCTCGGCGACGATCCACGAGTACCCGGTGGTGGTGGACGTGGACGGGGACAACAACACGGAGGTCGTGGTGGTGGCGAACGACCACAACCACACATCGACCGGAGTGCAGTGCGCGGACTACAAGGGCGGTGATGCGCCGCGGCACGGGGTGTTCGTGTACGGGGATGCGAACGACAAGTGGGTGCGTACGCGCAAGATCTGGAACCAGCATGCGTATCACATCACGAACATCAACGCCGACGGGACGTTGCCGAAGCCGGAGCCGATGAGCTGGGTGAAGCCGGTGGGGTTCAACAACTACCGCGTATCGACACAGGGTGCGGGGGTGTACAACGCGCCGGATCTCGCCGTGGATCTGGAGATCTCGACGGTGGCGTGCCCGACGGGGCTCGAGGTGCGTGCGCGGGTGAAGAACCAGGGAGCGCTGGGCGTCGGGGCCGGGGTGAAGGTGGAGTTCTACCTCGGGAGTGACCCTGCGACTGGCACGCTGCTGGGCGAGGCGACGACGACCAAGGCGCTGCTTCCGGGGCAATCGGAGGTGGTCGCAATCACGTTCAAGCCCGCTTCGGGCCAGACGCCACCGTGGGTGTTCACGGTCGTGGTGGACGGCAAGAAGGCGGGGAGCACGGGGATCGACGAGTGTCTGGAGGACAACAACACGGCGCAGGCGGGGGGCGTGCAGTGCCCGACCGTGAAGTGACTCTCCCTCAATCCGTCACGCCGGCATCGCAGACCACCGGCGCCGGCCCCGCCGGGATCACCGTATCCGGCGGCTGCACCGGCTTCCATTCCGGTTGCAGGCCAATCGACATCAGATCGCACTGCTCCGACGGCGCCACGAACTCCGGTGGATGATCCGCCAGATCCGCATTGGGACGCACATACTGCGTCAGCATCGTCTTCGCGAATCCCTCGCTGCACTGGGCGAGCATCAGCAGGCCGGGCCATACCGCCGTCTCGATCGACGGAATCGTCGCCGCCGCGCTCAGCACCGACCCGAGCACCCTGGTGTGCGTCTCGTTGAGACGCAGCGAGATCGTCGCCGTGCGCGCCTCCACGTACGAGAAGTCCCCGAAAAGCGGCAGCGGCAGCAGCTCCGGCGAAGTGCCGAAGTCGTTGCTCACCCACACGTCGTCCTTCACGTACCCCTTCGCGAACACCACGCGCGGAGACTCCAACCCTCCGTCGATCACCGAGCGCTCGTCGATTCGCAGCCTGTCCATTCCGTCCCAGAGCGGCGGGGTCTCCCCGGTCTTGCGCGGCGCCCCCACGTACAGCTTCCCCGGCGCATACGCGTCGTCGGGACCGTCGTCGAGATCCTCGATCGTCAGCACCAGCGTGAACGCCTCGCCGCTGCTGCTCTGCGCCAGCGTGAGCTTCTCGTAGTTGATGCCGAGCATGTTGAAAGCGTCCGACAGGATGTGCCCTCCCGCATTGTCCCGACACTCCTCCCCGTCGAGCTGGGACACCACCCCGGAAGCGCTCCGCTTCGTACACACCCCCGTGTTGCCCGAGGAAGACTCCTCCTGTGTCGTGCACTTGCCATCGAGGTCGTAGCCCATCCGCTTCCAGGCTTCGATCGACGGCTCGTCGGTCTCCGGATCGATCGACCCGAGATACATCCCGCGCACGGCGAAGGTCACCGACTTGCCGCTCAGCGATGGCGCCGCATCGCCCTGCGGCCGCGGCGGAGGTCTGCGCACCCACGATTCCGGACCGTCGGAGTCCGCAACATTCGAATCCGAAGTCGCGTCGGTTCCGGCATCGGACGCGGAATCCACGGAAGCGTCGATGGCGCCCTCTGCAAGGTGCTTCTCCTCGATGCCGAACAGCACCTGGCAGGCCGCTGCCGCGGCGCACAGGGCGAGGAGCGAGGCGGTGGCGACGACCCTCTTCACCAGGCCCCCTTCACGCCCAAGGAGGCGTTGCCGGGCACCCAGCCGGCCGACAGATGAAGCGCGGGGCGTGCCGCTCCTTGTGCGGGCGGGCTCTTGCGGGCCGAGCCGACGATGAGCCAGGTGCCCAGGCCGAGCCCCACGAGTCCGAGCGGCACCAGCACGTTCGCGACGTTCGCGGCGCGCCGCGCGTCGCGGTTCAGATCGACGCCCCGGGCGTCGCACGCGGCTCCCTCGCAGAAGTCCTCGCTCTCGGCGTCTTTTGACAGTGCCCGCAGACCGAAGTAGCCGCCGACGGCGAGCGAGGCGAGCCCCGCGCCTCCCACCACCCAACCCCACGTTGCGTGCGATGCCGCCGGCTTCGCATCCACGGGCGGCGGCTCGGGGGCCGGGGCGGACGACGATGCGGCCGGCGGAGGCGTTTCGCGCTCGAGCGCGGGGATCGGGATGTTCTTGGTTTCGCCCAGCCCGATGCGGACCCGCACCTTCCAGCTCACGTGTCCGGGTGCCGTGGCCGAGAGCGCGTACTCGCCCGGGTCGAGGGGAACGGGCACGCCCCACGCCCCCTTGCCCACCTCGACGTCGTTGCGGGTGATCACCAGCCCTTCGGGAGCCGTGGAGTCATCGACCTCGAGCGTCATGCGCGGCACGGCCTTCTGCAGCGCCGCGAGGCGGCTGGTGGCGAGCTGGATGCGATCGGCGCGTCGGGCTTTTTTCGCGAGGGCCAGCGCCTCCTGGTATTCGATCCAGGCGGAGGCGACGAGCCCTGCGGTCTCATGGCAGTACGCCAGCGACAGCAGCGTGCCGGGTTGTGGATCCACCCGCTGGCTCTCCTCCAGCTTGGGGCAAGCGCGCTCGTATTCGCCCTTGTTCATGAGCGCCTTGCCCTCCTGGAACAGTGCCTCTGCGGCCGCCTTCTCGGCGGGCGAAGGGGCGGCCTCGACCGTTGTCGAGCCGGCGCAGAGTGACAGCCACACCGTTCCCGACGCGATCAAGAAGGGGCGGAGGCTGCGGGTGAACGACGCCATGGGGGGCCAAGGCAACGTACCACGGGCCGATCGCCGCGTGCCATGTTGCCGCGCGAACCGGAGCGAAAGCTGCCGTGCGCGGTCACTTCCGTTTCGGTGGGGGACGCGGGAGATCGGGGAGCGACGAGACGGCGGGGGCAGGTGGGGAATCGAACGCGTGCAGGTACCAGAGCGTGGCGAGGGCTCCCGCGATGGCGGCACCGACGGCGGCGACTCCGACGGCGACGAGGACGATCGCGACGGTGGGGAAGGACTTCTTGC